>NZ_JBJKOP010000027.1:0-1772 GCF_046707225.1 Caproicibacter sp.
TCAAAGGATGCCAGCCAGCGGACATATTTCCGCAGCTCAGCTTCGTTGATGCTGTAATCGTCATTCAGTGGAACACAGATTGCGGGGAAAATGGTCTTATAGTCAATGACTTTTTTCTTACTCATGATAATCTCCTTTGCTTGTTTTTACCAAATGAGAATAGCACTTTTTCTATTGAAATAAAAAATTGAGTAATGCAAACGATTGCATATCAGCGCCGGCTATAGCTTACAAAAACACTTTAATGAGGTTTAGCCGAGTAAAGACTGAATGGAATGGAGAAATTTCGGCACGGATGTTGCCAGCGCAGAAACGGTAAGAGCTAAACAGAAAAGATAGCTGATCGTCATGCAGACCTGCAGAACACGCGGCTGTTTTACTCCTGCGTTAACGTCCTTCCTCCAAATCAGCAGGCACATGAATAAGCCGGCTACAGGGGTCGCGATTGCCGTCGCAACGTTGGAGAGGTAAATCAGCTGAACTGGGGAGCCACCATAGCTGAAGCAGATTACGGCACATACAACAAGAACGATCAGGGATTCCCAGCGAATCCATTTGGATTCCAGATTTGTCGGCTTGTTGTATCCGGCGTTTAGAAGAACCACGGTACGCTGAGTATTACCAAGAAGCGATGAGAACGCAGCTCCCAATAGAGCAATGCCCATAATGTATTTCGCAGAATTTCCCAAAACCGGTACAAGCATGTCCGCCATCTGTACCGGGGTGCTTAGAACTTTCCCGGTTGGGTGAAGAACGATGGCACCCACCAGGACAATGGCACCGCTGATTAAAACCACGCCTACGATATGCGCGATCGCATCGCTTAGCATCACACCGTTAAATAGATCTTCTTTTTTCCACTTTTTCTCATTACCTAGATAGGTTCCGTAAATACCGGTTGTAATCGAGGCATTTGTGCTGATAAACGCAAGTGCCACCGCGAGGCTTCCAGCCGGAAAGTACCAGTGTGACAGCCCGCTTGCGGCCTGTCCGGCCGAAAAATTACCGGTTCCGAACAGTGTTGCATAAAAGGCACAGATCATGCCGAGGATGCAAACCATGATTCCTTTTTCAACCTTGGAATAGACTCCTTTGGAAAAATAGACATATACCATCACACAAATCATTACAAGTGATCCGATTTTCCAATCCATTCCAAAAATCAAAGTCATCCCGGCTCCGGTTCCGGAAATATTGCCCATGGTAAAAAAAGTACAAGCCAGAAAGGTGGCAATCCCGACAAATTCCGCGGCGAATTTGCCGTAATAATGCCGTATTGCATGAACTGCGGGCATACCGGTTAAAAGTGAGATCCGGTAGGTTGTCAGCAAAAACGTTGTCCCCATAAATGCGATAGGAATCAAGAGCCAGAGCAAAGAATAACCGTATTTGGAACCCAACATGGAAGCTGTGGTAATAGCTCCAGGTCCGACCACGACTCCTGTTAAAACAATGCCCGGTCCAATCCGTTTGATCAGACTGAGGAAGGGGAGGCGCTTTACAACATTTGTGTTCTCTGTAGAAGAAACTTCCGTAACCTGATTCATCTGTTACATCTCCTTTTCAAGACAACTCCTAATAAGCGAATATTGCTCAGAGGCTGACTTTACCGCAGCCGCATTTTTCAACGCCCTCTTTGACCCAGGCTTTTTCCTCGTCGGTCAAAGGCAGAACCGGACGGCGCATTAAAGCGGAAGAGAAAATGCCGCGCTGGACAAGGGCTTCTTTCATGCGTGCGTGCGCCTCGCCGGAGGGCTGGCCGCCACCGTAGA
>NZ_JBJKOP010000028.1:0-2470 GCF_046707225.1 Caproicibacter sp.
TATGCTCTAAGAGCTTTTCATTTTGTGTCACAACTAAATTCTAAAGCAAAAAGCCGGAGCAGCCAATACCTTTTGGTATGGTTGTTCCGGCTTTTTTCGGCGCTGTTTTGCAACAGCCCCTTTCCTGATTTCCATCCTAACCCGGTAAGCTTCTTCATATATATAGAGACATAGAAAGGGAGAGTGATTTCAATGGGACGGGAATTCCTGTATTGGGAAATCGCGGGTTTTATCGTAACGGTTGTTCTTGGAACCCTGCTTCATTTTGTCTACCAGTGGTCTGGGGAAATCAAAATTGTCGGCTTATTCGCCCCGGTAAATGAAAGCACCTGGGAACATTTGAAACTGCTTTTTGTACCGATGACCCTGTTCACGGCCGCGGAGTATTTTCCTGTTGGCTGGGAAAAAGAAAATTTTATCGCCGCAAAGGCCGTCGGAATTCTGATCGGCATGCTTACGATCCTCATAATTTTTTATACTTACACCGGAATTTTAGGAAAAAATTATCTTTGGGCCGATATTGCAACCTTTATCATAGGGGTTGCGGCGGCGTATGGATATGCCTGGTTCAAAATGAACAAAGCTCCGGATTTCATCAAAGACTCCAATCTGATCGGTCTGACACTGATTCTGGTCATCGCCCTCTGTTTTACCTATTTTACTTTTGATCCGCCCAGAATCGCTTTGTTCCGGGACCCGGTATCAGGGCGATATGGGATTGCCGGCCTGTGAACAGAAGTTAAAGAGTATCGCTGTCTCGAAAAAAACAGACGCGGTTCCTTCCGGACCGCTTCGCACGATACAGAGCCATATCCGCGTGTTCAACAAGCTGGTGGACATTGCCGGTACTTTCAGGGTATGAGGATACGCCGATGGATACGGTTATTTTGAGGGATCCGCCGGATTTCAGCGAAAAAGGATGCTGTTCAACCGCGCCCCGGATCCGTTCCGCCACCGCCTGTGCCTGAACTAACGGACAGTCCGGAAGAACTACGGAAAATTCCTCTCCTCCGTTTCTTGAAACAAGGTCGATTCTGCGGCAGCTTTTCTGCAGAATAACGCTGAGTCCTTCTAAAACCCTGTTTCCCTCCGCATGGCCGTAAGTGTCGTTTACCTTTTTAAAGTAGTCGATATCAATAAAGAGGAACGACAGCTTTGTGCTGTCTTTTTCCGCCTGCGTCGCCGCCCGATTAAACAGTTCGTCAAACTGCCTGACGTTGTTTAACCCCGTCAGCCCGTCCTTTTCCGCGTAAAATTTCGTTCGATAGAACATCCGGTTCATCCGCATCAGGCTCTCCATTAACAAGTAAAGGAAAAAAGCGGAAATCACGGTGCTGACGGTATAGATTCTTATCACCCTCCCTAAAAGAGGAAGATCCCGAATCAAAAACGTGTAGACGCTGACCACAAATAAAAATGACGCCAGAGTCGATACGGTCCATTTTGTAAACTGACGAATCGACATTTCGCGTACGGCTCCGCAGATCAGCAAGGTAAACAGAATCACCAAAAACGCTGTAATTGACGGCATCGATAATCCAAAAAAAACAATTCGAAAAGTGCCAATCGTCAGGCCGGTAATGGCTCCCGACAGATCGCCGGCGTACAGAATCGAAATCATAACCGGAAACATCCGCAGGTCAAGATGCACGGCTGAAGTAACCGGAATTCCGAATACCACAAGAATACAGCCGAGAACGCCGAGGGCAAGTCCGGTTAATATTTTGTTTCCCCGGGTTGACTCAGGCGACGAGGATACCTCCAGAAAGAACTGATTCCCTAAAGAAAGAAAAGACGTTAAAATTGTTAGGTTGAAAAATAAATCTCTTGCATATTCCATACGACTCAATTCCCCATCAATCAAAGTTCGTTTCTATTATATTGAAAAATAGTATAAAAATATTATAAAATCAGTAATTATTTACATTATTTTATTTTATTGTAATTCGTTTTACCAAAAAAGTCATATTTTACTCTTCCCGCATAGTATAAAATACAATCTCCCAAAGGAGTGATCAACTTATGTGCTGGAATTGCTGGTATCGCCGCTGCGGCTGGCGCGGATGCCGAAGATGGCCCTGCCGCCGTTTCTGGTGGTAATAATATATAAAGCAGAGGAGCAGATCTTCGTGATCTGCTCCTCCCGTCTTTCCTATTCCTGAAATTTATTTCACGACCTATGTCATCGATTTTTAACAGATATCTCAATATTTCTTAACAGCTGCTTCACGATTCGTCCATAAGTTTCCCTTATACTGATTTCCATAGAAAGAAAAACCTAAAGATTGCAAGACCCTCGAAAGAGGTTTTAGAGATAGCCTTTTCAATACAACTCCTCCCCTAAAGGGGCTGTTGCAAAACGAAAGTTTTGGGGCAGCTCCTTTTTCTGTTGAAAAGTCAGCGATTTCGATATTTTTGTTGAAAATTCTGCGAGATAAACGGTCAAACAGACACGGCAGTGCTAAGCTCC
>NZ_JBJKOP010000029.1:0-233256 GCF_046707225.1 Caproicibacter sp.
CGACAGTTTGACTGCTTCTTCTTTAAATTCCTTATCATATTTGCGCATTTCAAACACCCCATCATTCTTTCCTTAATTCTATCACATTTTGGGTGTTTGACCTCTGCACTTCTATGATACCGCTCCACTTACCCGATCGAACCGAAGACCTATATCATCCCCCAAAATTACGTTTGGCACAATGTTTTGAATGGGAACATGTACAGCGATTCTTACAGCTTTATCGCAATCGGTCAGGAAAGCGATGAAATGCTGGGCTTTTTTGACGGAGTCAATGAAAGAGGGTTTGCTTCGGCGGTATTGTATTTTCCGGGATATGCAAAATATCAGGAAAAAGTGACCAAAGAACAGAAGAAACCCGTTGCGGCGCTTGATTTTCTCCATTATATTTTGGGCAAATGAGGGTCGATAGACGAATTAGACGGGCTCCTGCGGCAAATTTCTCTGTTTGGCGTTCCGGACCCGATCACACAGGGTATTGCGCCGCTGCACTGGATTGCAACCGACCGAAGCGGGAAAAGCGTTGTCATCGAATCGACGGAGCAGGGAATCAAACTGTATCGAAATCCCATCGGGGTTTTGACCAACAGCCCGGATTTTCCATGGCATATGACAAACCTCAGAAATTATATGACGGCGGCTCCGCGGCAGGAGGAAGAGGTTTTCTGGGGAGAAGTTCCGCTCAGGCCGTTCGGTCAGGCGGGAGGAACCGTGCCGCTGCCGGGAGGCGATACCTCCCCGGAGCGGTTTGTGAGAACGGCGTATCAAAAAACGCATGTTGAAATCCCTTCCGGCGACACGGAGGCGGTAATCACCTGTTTTCATATCATGGAAACTGTCACAATTCCCAGGGGAGTGGTCGAAACGGCGAAAGGCGACTGTGACGATACAAAATATACTGCTTTCATCAATACAAAAACATGCGAGTATTTCTTTAAGACTTATGACAACAGCGAGATTGTGTGCGCAAGTCTGTGGGACCGCAGCGGATACAGCAAAAAACCGGTCTGCCTGGGGAATTTGGCGCGTCCGGTTTCCTTTCATAAAATCTCATGAAACTGCGCTCGCAGACAAAACCACAAACTCCGAAGGCCGCGGTACCGGCTTTTGGGGTTCGCCTGTTTCTTCGCATAGAAAAGCCGCCCGAAGGCGGCTTTTGGGGAGGAGTGTTATGAAAAAAGTTTATGAAAATCCTCAATCTGAGGGACTTATAGTTTGTCTGCGGGCCTGCGGCTCGGTGTTCCGATCATGCCGCCGACCATGCTGCAGTGATTTTGTTGTGCTTTGACGGTTTTAATTATATCGGTATGTTGTTAAGGAGCCGTTAAGAAGAAATGAAAATAGATTAAGAAAACAGTTAAGAAATTTTGAATACGGCTGCCAGATGTGACTCATACGGTTGGGATAAGTTTCAAAATGTGGTATAATCTAATTAAAATCAGAGATTATCTGAAAGGAAATATGTTATGAAGAAGTCGAAAATACTGATCCCACTGTTTTTGATCTTGCTGCTTGGCGCGTTTATATTTGTCGATGCGCCGAATCTCAATCCGCTTTATCGGGAAGGGCTCAGCTTTTGGGGCTTTCTCATAACCGCAGTTTCACTGTTTCTGTGGTTTTGGAAGTCCGGCGTGCGCAGATTTACGCGGCAAACCAATATCGAATTTTCCGATCTGAAAAAGGGACGCGTTTTTTTCATCGTGGCAGCAGCTCCCTGGGCGATTTTTATTCTTGTAAGTTTGTTTTCCAGCGTGCTTTTTCATGTGAATCAATACAAAAATCAGATGCCGGAACCGGAGAACAGGGTGTTTTCTTCCGATGTTCAGGCGATCGACATTTCGCAGCTTCCTGTGGTTGATAAAAGTCTGGCTTCTCTGCTTGCCGACAAAAAGCTGGGCGAAAAGCCTTCTCTTGGCAGTCAGGTTACTTTGGGAGAACCGACCATCCAAAAGGTCAATGATAAACTGGTTTGGGCGGTGCCGCTGCTGCATTCAGGCTTTTTTAAGTGGGTCAGCAATTCCGGCGGAACGCCGGGGTATATTTTGGTTTCGGCGACAAACCCAAAAGATGTGACCTATGTAGACAGCTATGCGATCAAGTACCAGCCGAACGCGTATCTGCTTGATAATCTGCAAAGGCATGTACGTTTTTCCGGCGGCTTTTTTACCGGCTTGACCGATTATTCCTTTGAGATTAATGATGAGGGAAAACCCTATTGGGTCGTTACAACCTATAAGTATCTGGCAGGGTACAGCCTTCCGGAAGCCGACGGCGCGATTATTATTGACGCCGCCACCGGAAAAAGCGAAAAATACGGCATCGGCGATATCCCCGGCTGGGTGGACCGTGTGCAGCCGGTCGATTTTGTCATGACCCAGATCAATAACCGAGGAAACTATATCCACGGGTTGTTCAATTTTTCGAACAAAGATAAATTTCAGACTTCCGAAGGAAACGCGATTGTCTATAATAATGGAAGATGCTATTTGTACACCGGCCTGACAAGCGTCGGAGCCGATGAAAGCACCACTGGCTTTATCATGGTCGATATGGTGACAAAGACGCCGTACCGGTATCAGATCAGCGGCGCGACCGAATACGCGGCGCAGAAGTCGGCGGAAGGTAAGGTGCAAAATATGCATTACCGTGCTTCTTTCCCGCTGATTACCAATGTGGACGGCCGCCCGGCTTATTTTATGACGCTGAAGGACGACGGGGGACTCATTAAGCAGTACGCCTTTGTTTCCGTCACGGATTATACGAGCGTCGGAACCGGGGAGACGATCGGTTCCGCAATTTCCAATTATCAGTCGGTCGTTAAGAATGTAAGCGGAAGCTCCTCCATTGATACCGGAGACCAGGAACAGAATCTGCAGGGGACAATTGACAGAATATCGTCTCAGATCGTGGGGGAAAATACGGTTTATTCCATGATTCTAAAAGAACAGCCTGAAAAGATCTTTACCGCGGTTGCGGACATCAGCCAGGAATTGCCACTGACAAGGGAAGGTGACAGAGTGAAAATCACCTATATCAAGGCGGACCGCGGAGTGATCAGTCTTTCAACTTTTGACAATCTTGAATATACGCAGAAGTAAAAGGATAAAGCGAAAAACGGCTCCGGTACTGTTTCCCAGTACCGGAGCTGTTTTTATAATTGTTAAGTTGTGAAATGTGTTATCCCTGCTTTGTTTCTCCCTTTAAAGCCTTTTCCTTTACCGGGTATGTCTGCCCGACAAAAACGGAAACCAGGAACACAACTGCGAAAATGAAAGAAATAACGGACCAAATCATCAGGTCCTGATATGTACCGACATTGGAAATTCCCACAATTCCGCCGATCGCATAAATCACGGTAGTCGCAATTGTGCCGCCCTTGCTGCTTCTGGCAACGATTCCTACGATTCCGGCGACCAGCAGACAGATTGCCAGGAATAATCCCGAGGATCCGCTGGATTCCCCGTTAGCGGCAATCGCGTTCCCGACCCCGGCTGCGCACGATTGGAACAGTACAAATAAAGACAGGACAATCGACACAATCCCAATAATCAGTTTTGCTACTTTCATATAGACACCCCTCATTCATAATTTATACATATATTTTATCATTTTGGGAACAAAATGCAAGACTTTTTTCTGATTTAAAATACTTTAAAAGAGATAATTTGGGCCGGCGTTTTTGGAACGCCGGCCCATAACAAGGTTTTGCATGCTTATCAAAGAGCTTTTGCTGCTCTGAGCTTTCGATTATCGCGGACGTCTGGGCGGAGGGGGTCCGGGAGGCATTGGCGGTCCGGGCGGACGCGGAGGCCTTGGGGGATACGGGCGCCTGGGGCACCAGGGAAAAATTGGCCACCAACGACAGAACGGCCGATCGTATCTTCTTGGCATAATTTGCATCTCCTTACCCCCATCTTATTCGCGGAGCAGGAATTCTGCGACAAAAGCCACCCGGTTGGGGGTGGCGGCAAAAAGGATGCAGTTTTCTAATCAGAGAGCATAACCAGCGGACACGGCGTCCGGTCCAGGGCGCCGTGTGTTTTCTGCTTAAAATCTGCGGCAACGGCAGCAACGGCCGCGGCCGCAGCCGCAGCCGCAAAAAGCCAAAAATGGAATCAGCCAGCAGCACATAATACAGTACCACCTTTCGTGTAAACTGCTATATTATATGCGTTTGCTTACAGGCTTGTCAATCTGGCTTATTGGAATTTGAATACGGAAACAGGCAGAAGTTCATGGCTCCTGCCCGAACAGATCATGCAAACGAATCGGTTAGCCTTTTTTGAGGGGATTCAGCAAATTCTTTAGGCTTTTTCCGTGAGCCCTTTCGATTCGGCATAAGCCGAATAATGCATTGGGGTCTTTCGTAATCACATTGATGCCATAAGTGCAGGATAAAGTTGCCTGGAACCCTATCTTTTTTAATATGGCGTCGGTATTTTTACTGGATTTGCCGTATGGATATACAAAGGTGTTCGGGGTGAATCCTGTTTTTTCCCTGACTTCATTCTGCAGTCTGCAGACGTCGCCCGTTAAAACTCGCTCATAATCGGACAGTGATTCCCGGGATTTTTGCATACAACCAATTCGGTCGCCGCTTGTTTCATGCAAATGGTAGGTATGGTTCTGTACCTCAACAAGTCCGGAGGAAATCATTTCATTCAACTGGTTCCATGTAACATGCGCATAATTCAGATTGTCACTTGGGTGCTCGGTAAAATCATCCGTGCTTTTTCCAATAATCGAGAATACCATTTTCGCATGGTATTTTTTCAACAGAGGAAAGGCGTAAACATAATTGTCTAAATATCCGTCATCAAAGGATAAAATAATTGGATTCGGCGGCAGACTTTTCCCGGCGGAAACGAAATCGATCAGCTGAGTCATCGTGATTGTCGAATAATTGTTCTTGGAAAGATAGATCAGGTCGCTTTCCAACTCCCGCGGAGTAATTCCGTACTGATGATTCTGCGGACTGATCATGTGATATAAAATGATTGGAAGCTGTTCCGGTTCCCGGTTCGTCGCCATTGACGGCGGTTGAAGCGTCAGGGCGGCAAAACAGAAAAAAATTGCAAAAGCCGAGATCATTAAAATATGGCTTTTGATTCGAACG
Organism: Caproicibacter sp.; assembly: GCF_046707225.1. Lineage (NCBI taxonomy): Bacteria > Bacillati > Bacillota > Clostridia > Eubacteriales > Acutalibacteraceae > Caproicibacter > Caproicibacter sp. The sequence goes on from NZ_JBJKOP010000029.1 coordinate 5,117, forward strand.
ACCGTGATCCTCACCTCACCTGGTAGAATGCAGACAATAAAACATATTACCTCCCGGGGAAAAGGATTCTGAAAAAAACAATAATTGTGAATTCCGATAAAACTTTCATGATCCCGAAACAAAGCATTCATTCTTCGACAACAGGATACATTCAGTGATTGAGTTTGAAGTCAGCCCTGAATCGATCGCAAGTGTGAGCAGGACGGATTTCCGAGAACTAATACGGAAGTGATCAAGATGACGAGCACGGCCTGAGCAAAAGTAAGTCGGCAAAAATCGTCAGCGTCACCGGGCAGTCAACGGCTTCAAACATAAAAACGGCAAGCGCCGCGGAAAACAGTTTATTAGATACTATTATATAATCGATCCCCCGTCGGTTTTTTGGCCGGCGGGGGATTCTATCTTAATTATGAAGTTTTTTACATGACACGTGTTGGAATTAAGGCGTCAAGAATACCGATTGCGACTGCGCCTAAAACAGCGCCCAGAATTGTAACATTCATATTCGGAACAGCAAACTGGGCCGCATATAAAATGACGGCGGTCAGCAAAAATCCTTTTAGTCCTTTTCCAAATGGAGAAGCGTCGATTTTCATAACACTTTCCACCAGATAATCCAGCAGACTGATTACAATCGCGGCAATCAGAAACGACCAAAGACCTACGATGGAAAAGCCGGGAGTGAAAAACGAAACCAGGAATAAAACAATCACCATAACGGCCAGTTTCCCCAGCCATCTGCCAAAGGAAAAAGATGTTTGCGTCTCGGACTCATTTTGATTAGCTCCGGCATAGTGCGTGTGAACGGCATGACCTTGATGCGCCATGAGTATCACCTCCTTTCATAATTAGTAATCCTGTTTTTATCAAAGATATTAGCGGTAAATTTTATGCTGACTTTTATCAAAAGGAATGGCTTGTTCCGCTGTTTCTCTCTTGTGCGGGAGTATAAAAATCTTGCATTCGCAAAAACTATCCTGCAAATAATGTTTTTATGAAGGTCTTATATGATTACACTTTTAAGGAACGTAAACTGTTTTTGCCCGAAGCCCAGCGGGCAGAAGGATATATTGATCGCAAACGAAAAAATTGAGAGGATTGATCCGGTTGGAAGATGGGAGAACTGTCCCTTCCTTGACCGGATTATTGATTGTGAAGGCCTGACGGCGTTTCCCGGGCTGATTGATCAGCATGTTCACATTGTGGGCGGAGGCGGAGAGCACGGTTTTGCCAGCCGGATCAGCGATATAGAACCCGGCGATATTTTTTTGTCAGGCGTAACGACTTTGGTGGGCCTTCTCGGATTCGACAGCTGCACCAAAGATCCCGCCAACCTTTTTGCAAAGGCAAAAAGCTTGAGAAAGGCGGGGTTGACGGCCTATCTTTATTCCGGAAGTTATACTTTTCCCATAGCTTCTTTGACCCAAAGTATTCTGCGGGACCTCATTTTGGTTGACGAAGTGATTGGCGTGGGCGAGGTCGCGATTGCCGATCACCGTTCTTCACAGCCCAGTGTTTTAGAATTGGCGGAGCTTGCCTCCGCCGTTCATGCCGGCGGCATGATCGGCGGAAAGGCGGGTGTTGTTCATATTCACCTCGGGGAAGGAAAGCGGGGGATGGGCCTGCTGCTGGATGTGCTTGAACAGACGGATTTGCCGAAGGAGATGTTTGTTCCCACGCATGTCAACCGTCAGCCAAAGCTCTTTGAGCAGGCAATGGAATATTGCAGAAACGGCGGAAATATTGACCTGACGGCGGGGGAAACGCACGGGATACCGGTTCCGGACGCGCTTGAAATGCTTGTGGACAGCGGGATGGATCTTTCAAGGGTTACCGTGAGCTCCGACTCCAACGGAAGCATCCCCACCGGAGGAGTCGGCAAAATCCAGGAGCTGTACGACGACATCCGCGAATGCATTGTCGAAAAGGGAATTCGTCCGGAAACCGCTTTCGGTTTTGTAACGGAGAATGTTGCTAAAATATTGAAGCTTTATCCTGAAAAGGGAACGCTCCAGGAGGGCGCCGACGCCGATATTGCGTTGCTTGACTGCGGTTATCGCCTGCGCAAATTGTTTTGCCTGGGCAAACAGACGGTGGATGACGGCCACAGGGTAAATTCAGAGGAGTGAGTAAGATGTCGGAATCCCCGAAAGGGTATTTGATTATTATCGGAGGAGCGGAGGATAAAAAGGGAGAAAGCGTTATATTAAGGCAGGCGCCGGAGATGCTATCCGGTTCTGACCGGCTCACCGTGCTGACCACGGCAACGGAAAAGCCGCAGGAAGCAGGGAAGAAATACAAGGATGTTTTCAGCGGCCTCGGAGTAAAAAATGTCAGCGTTCTGGATATCAGCAACCGGGAACAGGCCGAAAGTCCGGAAAACTGCAGCGCGATTTCAAAATCGAAATGCGTTTTCTTTACGGGCGGCGACCAGCTGAGAATTACGAGCATTCTTGGGGGAACCAAGGTGAACGATGAACTGAAAAAACTGTATTTTGATGGGGGGATCATCATGGGAACCAGCGCCGGAGCTTCGGCCATGACTTCCACGATGGTAGTTCAGGGCAACGACAATGAACCGGCAAGAAAATGCACCCTGAAAATGGCGCCGGGCCTTGGGCTGCTGAGCGGCGTCATCATCGATCAGCACTTTGATCAGCGCGGACGGTTTGGCAGGCTGCTGTGCGGCATCGCGGAGAATCCGGACGTCCTTGGAATCGGAATCGACGAGGATACGGCGATCAAACTTTATCCCGACCAGCACTTTGAGGTGATCGGTTCCAATGCCGTTACCATCATGGATGGAAAAACCATTCAAAGCTCAAATGTTTCGGAACTGAATCAGAACGAGCTCCTGATGATCACCGGCGTTACGGTGCACACGCTGCCCACAGGCTATGGATTTGAACTAAAGGATAGAAAGGTTTTGCGACTGAATGATGGAAAGCAATAAGATTCAGATCCTTGACCATCGCTATTACCGCGGCAGGAATATTTACAGTCATAAGCCGGTAATGAAGATGATCGTGGATATTGGTAAATACGGTCTGATTCCCACAAAGGAGATTCCCGGATTCAACCAAAAACTTCTTTCCTGTTTTCCGGGGCTGAAAACAAACTACTGCAGTCTGGGTTATGAAGGGGGCTTTCTGGAACGCCTGGAAGAGGGGACCTACCTGGCCCATGTGCTGGAACACACGATTCTTGAAATGCAGGCCATGCTGGGTTACGAAGTCAGCTTCGGGCGGACCAGAACCATTGAGGAACCGTCCAAATACTACCTGGTCTATCAATACAAAAACGAAGTGTGCGGTTTGGAATGCGGAAAGGCCGCGGTTTTTATTCTGAACCGGTTTCTAGACAACAAGGAAGTCGACATCGAGGGCTTTCTGGATTATCTGGGCGAAATATCCATCAACGCAGAACTGGGACCCAGCACCACAGCGATTGTGGAAGAGGCCCAGAAGCGCGGAATTCCCGTGACCAGAATCGGCCATGAAAGTCTGGTGCGAATTGGCTACGGAAAATACAGCCATTTGGTCGAATCGACTCTGACCGACCTGACTTCCTGCATTTCCGCCGATATTTCCTCCAATAAACAGCTGACGAAATCCATGCTCAGTGAAAATAAAATTCCGGTTCCGTATGGAAAAACGGTTTACTCCGAACTGTCCGCAGTCATGGCCGCCGGTCAGGTTGGACTTCCCGTTGTCATTAAGCCGATCGATGGAAATCAGGGGAAGGGCGTTTCCCTGAACCTGAACAGTGAGGAAGAAATCAAGGCGGCATACCGCAACGCTGCGAAATTCGGAACCGGCGCCGTTGTGGAACAGTATGTAAAAGGGAAGGATTTCCGCGTGCTTGTGGTCGGCGACCGGGTCTGCGCCGTCGCGGAACGCCTTCCGGCCTGTGTGACCGGGGACGGGATTCATACGATTCAGGAATTGATCCGGCTGAAAAACAGCGATCCCAGACGGGGAGAAGCCCATGAAAAGCCGCTGACAAAAATTCGCCTTGACGAAGTCGCGCTGGACGAACTGAAAAAACAAAAGAAAAAGCCGGAGGATGTTCCCGAAAAGGGTGAAACCGTACTGCTCAGAAAAAACGGGAACCTCAGTACGGGGGGGACGGCTACCGACTGCACGGACCTAATCCATCCCGACAACGCGGAGTTTGCCGTCAGGGCGGCTCAGGTAATTGGGCTTGACGTTGCGGGCGTCGATTTTGTCACGGAAGATATCTCCCGGTCGATTCAAGAGACGGGCGGGGTGATTGTGGAAGTCAACACGGCGCCGGGAATCCGCATGCATCTGTATCCGAGCGAAGGCACTTCCAGAAACGTCGCGAAGGATATAGTGGATCGGCTGTTTCCGCATGCGGAATACTGTTTCCCCATTGTATCCGTCACCGGGACGAATGGAAAGACCACAACCGTGCGCCTGATTCACCATGTACTTTCCATGACGGGGCTCAACGTCGGCATGACCAGTACCTGCGGAACCTACATTGGGAATAAGTGCGTCTGCAAAGGCGACAATTCGGGGCCGCGCAGCGCGGAGTCCCTGCTGTCCGACCAGACGGTGGAGGCCGCGGTTCTGGAAACGGCGCGCGGCGGCATTGTCCGGGAGGGCCTGGGCTATGATCTGGCGGACGTCGGGGTCATTACCAATATCGCGGACGATCATTTGGGACTGAACGGTGTGGAAACTCTGGAGGATCTGGCCTTTGTAAAATCACTGGTCGTCGAGGCCGTTAAAAAGGACGGGTATGCGGTGCTGAACGCGCGGGACCCGATGACTCCGACGATTTTGAAAAGAGTACGCTCCAACGTGATTCTTTTCTCCGGGCATCCCACGAAAGACGTTTTTGTTCCCAAAGGATGTGTCAGGGTATATGAAGAAAACGGCGGAATTGTAATCAGCACGCCCCGTGAAAGACTGAATCTGATTCAGATATCAGAGATTCCAGTAACAGGCGGAGGTCTTATCGAGTGCAATATCGAAAACTGTCTTGCCGCCGTTTCGGCCCTCTACGCGCTGCGCGTGCCTTTAGAAGTGATTCGAAAAGGACTGAAAAGCTTTTTGATGAACACGGGGCGGTTTGATCTGTTTCGGCTGGGCGGATTTCACGTCATGCTGGATTACGGGCACAACCGGCCCGGTTATGAAAATGTCATAAAGGCTTGCGGAAAAATGGAGCATGAAAGGCTGATCGGCGTGATCGGTATGCCTGGCGACCGAAGTGACGCGGCAATTCGGGATACCGCTCACCTCTGTGCGAAATCCTTTGACGGAATTTATGTGAAAGAGGATGAAGACCTGCGGGGGAGGAAAAAAGGCGAAGTTGCGGATCTGTTCTACCGGACGATTACCGGCGACGGATTTCCAAAGGACCGGATTTCAGTTTTCGAACGGGAATCGGAGGCGCTGAAAAACGCCGTCGCTCAGGCGAAAGACGGAGACCTGATTGTCGCTTTTTATGAAAAGCTGGAACCGCTGAAACAGTACCTGGAATCGGCGGGAGCGGAAAAAGTGGATTTTTGTCCGCCGGAGATGCCGCGTCGGGAAAAAGTGCAGATATCATAAGCAAGGCCCTGTCGTATTTGCGACAGGGCCTTGCTGCTTCTACAGCAGTTCCAGTTGAATTTTAGAATTTGCTTATGTCTTTCCCCCGCCATCGGCGGGGGAAAGACATGTCCATATTTGCAATCAAAATTGGAAATGCTGTAAGAGGGGTTAAGAGTCGTATTTATAAAAGTAAAAAATGTGCTTGATTGGGTCGTATAAGGCAAATATAAAGTCATGAGAATACTGGTTTTGAAGTGGGCTTGTTTTGCTGCGGATGTCTTGCTCGTTTCGGTTCAGAAAGAAGTAGGAGCCGATTGAAACGTCTTTTGTTTTCTTGATCCAATCGTCTCCAATCCCCTCATAATGAATCGCATCGGCCCCGTTTCCTCCGTAAATCAGGAGAGCAAGGTCCTCCGGCATCGGCAAGGGCAGCCAACCGTTTTGATTGGTGATCCCCATTTCCTCTTTGTCCGCGTCAGCGGGCAGCGCAACTTCAAGATCGACTTCGCCGTCTCCGAACCAGCCGGTGGAATCGCTGTACTCAGCCACGGAAGATTTGCGCGGAATGGCAACCTTTAACGTGTTTTCAATCCGCGATATTTCTTGCGCTTGCGGGTCAAAAACATAAAAACACAAAGGATAGAGAACCGCCAATCCGATGAGTGCCGTCCCCAGCACGATCAGAAACGCAGTCAAAACCGGGCTTCGCTGGCGCATAGGCGTTGCCTCCGTTCATTAATCCGTTTCCGAATCGGCTTTTTCATCGTTTTCGAATTCCAACAGATCCCCGGGCTGACAGTTCAGCACGGTGCAAATCCGGTCCAGAGTGGAAAAGCGAATCGCTTTTGCCTTCCCGTTTTTCAGAATCGAAAGATTAGCCATGGTGATCCCGACTTTTTCAGACAGCTCCGTCACGCTCGTCTTTCGTTTTGCCAGCATGACGTCTAAATTCACTCTGATAGCCATTGTTTGCTCCTTATACGGTCAGATCGTTTTCCTGCTTCAAATCGCACGCTTTTTCAACAAGATGCGAAAGGGCCGCGCATACGATCGCCGCCGATGTTCCTGTAAAAGTAATGAACAGGATTAAAAGCAGAATTCCCGGATGAAGCAGTTTCATCGTCAGCAGGATGACGGCGGCCGCGAAATAGAGCAGGCTTTCCGACAGGGCCAAACCGCCAATCATCCGGAGACGTTTCCCGTTCTTTCTGCAAAAGGAGTTGTCTTTTGCAATTTCCCGGCAGATTTGCCACGACTTCCAAAGAGCCAGATAGAAAGGGATGGCGGTGACCCAGAGAAAAGCCATGCAGGGAAAAAGCAGATAGCTTAGTTCGGGATTCGCCTGTACGGCTTCCTTCCCCAATTCCGGTGCGATTAGAAAACACAGAGCGGCTCCAAGCAGTGCGGCAAAAAGAATAATGCCCTTCAGCCATTTCGAAAATTCCATCCGTTTCAATGCAATCATCTCCTAACGATTGCTATTATAGAACAATTAATATTGAAACGCAATATAAATTCATTGATAAACAATATATTTTATTCTGATAAGCCAAAACGGATCTGGCGTAAGCGGTTGCCGGAAAGCCAAAGCAGGAGTATAATAAGATTCAAAATAAAATGAGAAAAGAGGAACCTGTTTGCCGGAACTTTGCGACGTTTACGATCAAAACAAAAACAGGACCGGCAGAGTCTGGACCCGCGGCGTCCCGATGCGGCTCGGAGATTACCGTCTTGTAGTATATGCGTGGATTTTTGACCGGGAAGGGCAGCTGCTGATGACCAGAAGACACCCGAAAAAAGTTTGGGGCGGCTGCTGGGAATGCACGGCGGGCGGCGTTCAGGCGGGAGAGACAAGCCTGCAGGGTGCGTTGCGAGAGCTGCGTGAGGAGATCGGCGTTTCTTTTGCCGAGAAAGATGCGTCCCTGCTGCACAGTAGCCTTGACGGGAACGTCTGGATCGATACCTGGCTGTTTCAAAATTGCCGGGTGGGCGAGCTTCGGCTTCAGCCCGAGGAAGTGACACAGGCCAAATGGGTCGGCCGCGAGGAATATGAAGACATGTGCCGACAGGGAATTGTGGTTCCGGCCTGCACGCGGTTTTATGAATGGATGAAAGAAATGGAGGAGAAGAATGAAGCGTGAGACGGTAAAACTTTACGATTTGAATTCAAAGCTGAGAACTTTTCAAGCCCGTGTGCTGGAGTGCGTCCCCGAGAAAGACCGGTTTCTGGTCGTTCTTGACCGCACGGTTTTTTTTCCGGAAGGGGGCGGTCAGCCTTCCGACCGGGGGGTCCTGAATTTTGCAAACGTTCTGGACGTTCAGGAAAAGGACGGAATCGTCTACCATACCTCGGACCGGTCGTTCCAGCCGGGAGAAATGGTTTCCGGAGGAATCGACTGGCCGCGCCGCTTTGGGCTGATGCAGCAGCATTCCGGCGAGCATATTGTTTCCGGGCTGGCCCACCGGCTGTTTGGGCTTGACAACGTCGGCTTTCATATGAGCGAAACGTCTTTGACGGTTGACCTGAACGGGGAGCTTTCCGCGGAGGACCTTGCGCTGATCGAGCGGCTGGCCAACCGGGCGGTCTGGGAGAACCTTGCGGTAAAAGTGTCGTATCCTTCCGCGCAGGAGCTGGGAAGTATTCCTTACAGAAGCAAAAAGGAACTCACCGGCCGTGTTCGGATCGTTGAGTTTCCCGGTTACGATATCTGCGCCTGCTGCGGCACCCATGTGGAGCGTACCGGAGAAATCGGCGCGGTTAAGATGTTGTCTTCCCAGCGGTACAAAGGCGGGACCAGACTGACAATGGCCTGCGGCGGTCAGGCCCTTCGGGATTACGGAGAGAGGGTAAACAGCGTATCTTCCGTTTCCGCGCTGCTTTCCGCAAAGCCGGCGGAGATCGAACAGTCTGTCGAACGGGTTCTGCGCGATAACGCGGATTTAAAGCGGCGGCTTTCCGCCCTTCGGGCGGAAATTTTTCAGTTGAAGGCGGGCGCTATTGCCCCGGGCTGCGGAAATATTCTGATCTTTGATGACGACCTGACTCCGGACGAGCTTCGCCGGTTTGCGCTGATTTTGTCGGAACGCTGTTCCGCGACGGCCGCGGTTTTTTCCGGCGGTGATTCAAAAGGGTACCGATATGCCGTGTCCGACCCCACAAATGACGTCAGACCCTATGCGAAAGAACTGTCCGCCGCTTTTTCCGGAAGGGGAGGCGGCCCGAAGGAACTGGTGCAGGGTTCGATAAGCGGAATGCAAAAAGAAATCAAATTGTTTTTTGAGCAAAAAGCGTTCCGCTGTCAGGAATCGTAAAACCGCGATGTGAAATTATGCAGAATACCCTAGATTGCGTAAAAAAATCTTGCACCTTTGGGGAATCAATGCTATAATATTTACGACTTTTATTGGGAAAGTGGTGTGCCGGTCATGGAAAGCAGAACAGTTCAAGTTCATTGCGATAAAAACCGGGATATTGTTTTGAATCTTATCCCGGGGCACTTTGCAACCTCGCATTCTCACGTGAACTATTACATTGACATGACAGGCATTAAACATCAGCAGAAAATTGCCAAACAGGCAGCGGAATTCATGGCTGAAAAGTACATCAATTCCGTGGCCGTTGATACGATCATCTGTATGGACGGCTGCGAAATAATCGGTGCTTTTTTGGCGGAGGAACTCTCAAAATCAGGTATTTCCTCCCTGAATGAGGGAACCGACATCAGCATTATAACCCCCGAATATCCCAATGGGCAGCTTCTGTTCCGCGACAATGTCCAGGATCGGATCTGGAACAAAAACATTCTTTTACTTGTGGCTTCCGCAACCACCGGCAAGACGATTAACCGCTCGCTGGAATGCATCCGTTATTACGGCGGCAAAATCGTAGGAACCTCCGCGATTTTCAGCGCGATCGGAAAGACCGGCGGCATAGAGGTCAACTCTATTTTTACCAGTGATGATTTACCGAATTATTTTACCTGCTCCGTTCTTGACTGTCCGTATTGTCAAAAGGGGCAGAAGATTGACGCGATTGTGAATAGTTACGGATACTCCAAAATTTAAGGCTGGCAGGCGCATGCCAAGTGCGCCTGTTTTCATATTATCCACGATGCGGAATTTGTTTCACAATATGGATAATTTGAACGGTTTTCGCAAGAGTTTTTGTTAAATTTTTCAAACCTAGCCTTGCAACTCGGGATATATTGTGATATATTTAACATAGTCTGTTGTAAATAGTAGTTCGGAAATTTTTGTTGGAATTTAAGGAGGAAAAACCTATGTCAAGGAAAATCGTTGTAGCAGGTGCTTGCCGTACGGCAATCGGTAAATTTGGTGGGACTCTCTCCAATGTGCCTTTGGTTAATATTGGCACGACGGTTGTAAAGGAATCCATGAAACGCGCCGGTATCTCGCCGGATCAGGTGGATGAAGTCATTCTTGGCTGCGTTTATCAGGCCGGTGTTGGCCAGAACATTGCGCGTCAGGTTTCTGTCGGCTCAGGCATTCCGATTCCGGTACCGGCTTTTACTCTGAATAATATGTGCGGTTCCGGTTTGAAAAGCATCAATGTCGCTGCGGCAATGATCGCGGCCGGCGAAGCGGATGTCATTGTTGCGGGCGGTATCGAGAACATGTCCAGCACGCCTTACCTGCTGAAAAACGCAAGATTCGGTTATCGTATGCGCGACGGCAAGCTGATTGATTCCCTGATTTACGATGGTCTGGAAGACACATTCAATCATTATCATATGGGAATTACGGCGGAAAACGTCGCAGAAAAATATGGAATTACCCGTCAGATGCAGGATGAGTATGGCGTAATGAGCCAGAATCGTGCCGAAAAGGCGTTAAAAGAAGGCAAATTCAAAGAAGAGATCATCCCGATGGAAGTTAAATTGAGGAAACAAACGGTCCTGTTTGACACAGACGAGGACATTCGTCCCGGCACGACCATCGAAAGCCTTGCAAAACTGAGGCCGGCATTCAAACCGGACGGAACCGTTACGGCCGGAAACGCTTCCGGTATTGACGACGGTGGTTCCGCGGTTGTTCTTATGTCGGAAGAAAAAGCGAAAGAGCTTGGTGTAAAGCCTCTGGCAACATGGGTTGCAGGTTCGTGGGCAGGCGTTGATCCGGCTTACATGGGACTTGGTCCGATTGAAGCAACAAAAAAGATTATGGCGAAAACCGGCCTGACCGTTTCGGATATGGACCTTGTGGAAGCCAACGAAGCGTTTGCAGCGCAGACCCTTGCGGTTGCACACGACCTGAAGCTTGATATGGACAAGACGAACGTAAACGGCGGAGCGATTGCTCTCGGCCATCCGGTCGGCTGCTCCGGCGCGCGTATTCTCACCACCCTGATTTATGAAATGAAGAGGAGAAAGAGTGAGCTGGGCCTTGCGACTCTTTGTGTCGGCGGCGGCATGGGCGTTGCCACCATTGTTAAAATGGAAGGCTAATCAGTCATCAAACTGAAACATTTTAGGAAAGAAGGCAATGAAGATGGGGTACGTGAAGTATGAGCAGAAGGATCTGGTCGGGGTCGTTACCATTGACCGCGAAAAGGCTCTGAATGCCCTCAACACCGAAGTCCTTGCCGACCTGGAAGCGGCGGTCGACGCGATTGACCTTGGGAAAACCCGCTGCGTGATTATTACCGGCGCCGGTCAGAAGGCCTTTGTCGCCGGAGCGGACATCGGCGCGATGAGCACGATGACAAAGGAACAGGGCCGGGTGTTCAGCAAGCGCGGCAATGATGTTTTCCGCAAGATTGAAAGCCTGCCGATCCCCGTCATTGCGGCCGTCAACGGTTTTGCGCTGGGTGGAGGATGTGAACTTTCGCTCAGCTGCGACATCCGCATTGCGTCCGAAAACGCTTTGTTCGGTCAGCCGGAAGCCGGTCTCGGCATTACGCCCGGCTTTGGCGGAACACAGCGCCTGGCGCGCACAATCGGCGTTGGCAAGGCAAAGGAACTGATTTATACCTGCGGCAAGGTCAAAGCCGATGAGGCGCTGAAAATCGGTCTGGTCAACGCGGTATATCCGGCGGATCAGCTGATGGACGAATGCATGAAGCTGGCCGGGAAAATCGCGCGGAACGCTCCGATCGCGGTTCGTCAGTGCAAAAAAGCGATCAACCTCGGCCTGCAGATGGATATTGATACGGCTGTGTCCCTGGAAGCGGAGCTGTTCAGCTTTTGTCTGGATACCAAAGACCAGAAAAACGCGATGACCGCTTTCTGCGAAAAGAGAAAGCCGGATCCGTTTATCAACGAATGATTTTTGAAGGTAAAAATATATAAGGGGGTTTTTTCTATGATCGTTGGCGTTATTGGTGCGGGGACGATGGGCTCCGGAATTGCTCAGGCGTTCGCTCAGACAGAGAATTATTCCGTAAAGCTTTGTGATATTAACGCAGAGCTGGCTGCGGGCGGCAAAAAAAAGATTGAGAAGACGCTGTACAGAGCCGTTTCGAAAGGAAAAATGGAACAGGCTAAGGCAGACGCGATTCTCGCAAAAATCACGACTGGTACCAAAGAAATCGTTTCGGACTGCGACTTGGTTGTGGAAGCGGCTCTGGAACGCATGGACATCAAAAAGGCGCTGTTCAAGGATTTGGAAAGCATCTGCAAAAAGGACTGCATTTTTGCAACAAATACGTCTTCCCTTTCCATTACGGAAATCTCCAGCGGCCTCGACCGGGCGGTCTGCGGCATGCATTTCTTCAATCCGGCTCCGGTCATGAAGCTGGTTGAGGTGATCGCCGGCATTACGACTCCCGATTCCACAGTGGAAAAGGTCAAGGCGATTTCGGCAGAGATCGGCAAAACGCCGGTACAGGTCAAAGAGGCCGCCGGATTTGTCGTAAACCGTATCCTTGTTCCTATGATCAATGAAGCGGTTGGCATCTACGCCGACGGGACGGCCTCCGCCGAGGATATCGACACCGCGATGAAGCTTGGCGCGAATCACCCGATGGGCCCTCTGGCTCTGGGCGATCTGGTCGGCCTCGACATCGTTCTTGCGGTTATGGAAGTTCTTCAGAATGAGACTGGTGATCCGAAATACCGCCCGCATCCGCTGCTCAGAAAAATGGTTCGCGGCGGTTTGCTCGGCAGAAAAACCGGCAAGGGCTTTTACGATTACAGCAAGTGACTCTGGCAAAGCTAATATGAATTTGGAGGAACGAGTATGGACTTTCAACTGAGTAAAGAACATGAAATGGCCCGCACTCTCTTTAGAGACTTTGCGGAAAAAGAAATAAAACCATATGCGCAGGACGTCGATGAGAACGAACGCTTTCCGAAGGAAGCGCTTGAAAAATTCCGTCAGTACGGCTTTATGGGAATCCCTTATCCGAAGGAGATGGGCGGTCAGGGCTGCGATACGCTGACCTATGCAATGTGCGTAGAAGAAGTGGCGAAGGTATGCTGCACCTCCAGCACAATGCTTTCCGCCCACACCTCCCTTTGCACGTGGCCGATTTACAAATACGGCACTGCGGAGCAGAAGGCGAAATACATACCGAAACTGACTTCCGGCGAATGGCTGGGCGCTTTCGGTCTGACGGAGCCGAACGCGGGCACCGACTCTTCCGCACAGCAGACCAAGGCGGTTCTTGACGGCGACCACTATGTGATCAACGGCAGCAAGATCTTCATCACCAACGCGGGTTACGCCGATGTTTATGTAATCTTTGCCATGACCGACAAGAGCGCCGGCAACCACGGCATTACCGCGTTTATTGTCGAAAAGAATTTCCCGGGCTTTTCCATCGGCAAAAAGGAAAAGAAGATGGGCATCCGCGGTTCCGCGACCTGCGAACTGATTTTTGAGAACTGCATCGTTCCGAAAGAAAATCTGCTCGGCCAGGAAGGCAAGGGTTTTGTTGTTGCCATGACGACGCTGGACGGCGGACGGATTGGCATCGCTGCTCAGGCGCTCGGCCTCGCGGAAGGCGCTTTGAACGAAACTGTGAAATACGTGAAGGAAAGAAAGCAGTTTGGCCGTCCAATTTCAAAATTCCAGAACACTCAGTTTGAAATCGCCGACATGTACACCAAGGTTCAGGCTGCGCAGCTGCTTCTTTACAAAGCTGCCATCGCTAAAGATCACCAGAAGAGTATTTCGCTGGAAGCGGCTGAGGCTAAACTTTACTGCGCAACCGTTGCGATGGATGTGACCACCCGCTGCGTACAGCTGCACGGCGGCTACGGCTACACGCGCGAGTACCCGGTGGAGCGCATGATGCGCGACGCGAAGATCACCGAGATCTACGAGGGCACCAGTGAAGTTCAGAAGATGGTCATTTCCAAATATGCCTTGAAGTAAGGCGGAAACTCTAAGGAGGGAAATTCGTTGAATATTGTCGTTTGCATAAAGCAGGTACCGAATACCAATGAAGTAAAGCTGGATCCCAAAACCGGCACCCTGATCCGCGAGGGCGTGCCGTCCATCATCAACCCGGATGATAAGGCCGGTCTGGAGGCGGCTCTTCGCCTGAAGGACGCGAAGGGTGCTCATATCACCGTTCTTTCCATGGGCCCGCCGCAGGCGGATGCCGCTCTGCGTGAAGCGCTTGCCATGGGCGCGGACGATGCTGTGCTTGTAACGGACCGCGCGTTTGGGGGCGCCGATACATGGGCTACTGCTTACACGATTGCCGCTGCACTCAAAACCATGGATTATGATCTGATTATTACGGGCCGTCAGGCAATCGACGGTGATACCGCGCAGGTTGGCCCGCAGATTTCCGAAAACCTGAACCTTACCAATATCAGCTATGCGGAAGATATTAAGGTAGAAGGCGACTCTGTGATTGTAAAGCGGCAGTTTGAAGACCGCTATCACATCATCAAAGCCAAAATGCCGTGCCTGATTACCGCTCTGAGCGAACTGAACGAGCCCCGCTACATGACCCCGGGCGGAATTTTCGACGCTTATCAGAAAGAGATCAAGGTAATTACCCGCAAGGACCTCGATGTGGACGACAGCTGCCTCGGCCTGAAGGGCTCTCCGACTCATGTTGTGAAGACCTTTACTAAGAGCGCGAAAGCTGCGGGTACCGTTGTCAATAATCTGAATCCTCAGGAAGCGGCCGAGTACATACTCGAAAAGCTCAGAGAAAAATTCATTATATAGTTGAAAGTGGTGAGCTACATGGATATTCAGGAATATAAAGGTATATATGTATTTATCCAGCAGGTCGACGGTCAGGTGGCCGGCGTTTCCCATGAACTGCTCGGCAAAGCGAAAGAGCTTGCAAAAGATATGGAAACGGAAGTTACTGCGGTTCTGCTGGGCTACAATGTTTCCGGCCTTTGCAAGGATCTGTCAAGCTACGGCGCGGATAAGATCATCATGGTCGACAATAAGGACTTAGAGCTTTATTCCACAAAGCCGTATGCTTACTGCATGTGCCATATCATTGAAAAGTACAAACCCGCCGCGGTTCTTTACGGTGCTACCGCAATCGGCCGTGACCTCGCTCCGCGTGTGGCTGCCAGAGTCCGTACCGGTCTGACTGCAGACTGCACGAAGCTCGACGTTGCCGACGACGGCACAAAGAACCTGAGAATGACCCGTCCGGCATTCGGCGGAAACATCATGGCAACCATCATATGCCCGGATTATCGTCCTCAGATGGCGACGGTCCGCCCGGGCGTCATGCAGAAAATTAAGCCGATCGACGGTGCTTCCGCTCCGACCGACTCGATTGACATTGAAATTCCCGCTTCCGAAAAGGATGTTCAGATTCTGGAAGTCATCAAGAAAGAATCGCAGAAGATGGACATTCAGGACGCGAAGATTCTGGTATCCGGCGGCCGCGGCATGGGCTGCCCGGAGAACTTCAAGCTTCTTGAGAATCTCGCGGATGCTCTCGGCGGAACCGTCAGCTCTTCCAGAGCCTGCGTCGATGCAGGTTGGGTGGAAAAAGATATTCAGGTTGGTCAAACCGGTAAAACGGTTCGTCCGAACCTCTATCTTGCCTGTGGCATTTCCGGTGCAATTCAGCACCTGGCCGGTATGGAAGAGTCCGATGTCATTGTGGCCATCAACAAGGACGAAGGCGCACCGATGTTTGAAGTTGCGGACTTCGGCGTTGTCGGCGATGCTCTTAAAGTTCTTCCGCTTCTTACGGAAGAAGTCAAGAAAGCAATGGCTGCCCGCAAATAATTTTGTATCCATATGGATCAAGGCCCGGCATACTGATCGGTATGCCGGGCCTTTTCTCATGTGAGATGATTTACTAGCCTAGAGCCCCATGCGTCGCACACTGTCCGCGACAAGATCCGTCAGCTCCGTTTCCGCGCCCAGACTGAAATTCAAAAACACGCCGGAACCGCCCCCGGCTCCGATCGCGGCAATGAATACGCTGCGGTCAGCGCCCGCTACGGTTAGGCTCAGGCTTGCCCGATTGCCGTTTCTCATAAAATATTTGTCGTAAACCCGAACGGCAACTTTTGTTCCCCCGGACTGATAGTTGCTTTCATCCACAAGATTCATGCTGACTCCGCTTCGAAGAATATCATTTTCCAAAGTTGAAATAATTGACTCAAAATCCCCGTTTACAAGCTTTTCAAATTTAGCCATATCGATCCCTCCGATTTTCATTTGCTTTCAGTATATCATAATATACGAAAAATTGCTTGACAAAGAAAGTGAAGAGGGATAATATATAAACGTGTTTTAAACATGTTTAACAGGAGGAGTCATGAGGGAGAAAGAAGACCTGAAAAGCCAGCTGATTTCAGCGGCGACGGAGCTGCTGCGCGAAAGCGGGGACCCGACGGGGATTACATCCCGTCAAATCGCCGCTGCTGCCGGGACGAACGCAGCGATGATCAATTATTATTTCGGATCAAAGGATGAACTGCTGACCGAGGCGGTAGGCAAGATGATTGAATCAGAAGCGGAATGGTTTTATTCTCCTCCGGATTCAATGGACTCTCCCAAAAAAACTCTGCGGAAAATCCTGCTTCATCTGTCGCAAATGGTACTTCATTATCGGCGGTTCTCGAAAATTTTTATTCCGCATATTCTGCTCGAAGATGAAATCGTCAGCCCCGTCTATCTTCTTCCCCTGCTGCGAAAACATTTCGGAACCGAAAAAAGCGAAGTGGAATGCAGAGTCATTGCGTACCAGATGATTTCTTTCTTGCAGCTCGTGTTTTACCGTTCCGACGCGTTCCTGCGTTATGCGGGGATCAATCTGTTCGACGAAAGCGCCTGTGAAACTCTGATTGATCTGGAAATGGATTTATTTTTACCGGAGGAGAGAGTATGACTAATTTAGCGGAGTACATGAATCAAGCAATCAGCGAAATTGTTTCATCCGCCCTGCGGACCAGCCTGAAAAATCCCAAAGAAAGCAGATTCTTGCTTCATGCCGGCTCAGCGCAGAAAAAAGCGGCGGAGCTTCGCGGTACTTATGAAAAGAACGGAACCCATGTTCCGCCGTTTCTCATCGCCAGCATCACCCAAAAATGCAACCTTCACTGCGCGGGGTGCTACGCGAGGGCAAACCATTCCTGCATGGATCATCCAACAGCAAATGAAATGGACGCCGATCGCTGGGACGAAATTTTCCGTGAAGCCGAAGAACTCGGAGTTTCCTTTCTGCTGCTAGCCGGCGGTGAGCCTTTGACCCGCGCGGATATTCTGACGGCGGCGGCTTCACATCAGAATCTGATTTTTCCGGTTTTTACAAACGGGACGCTGGTTCGGGGGGAACTTCTGGACCGGTTTGACAGCAGCCGGAATCTGATTCCGGTTCTCAGCATTGAGGGGGACAGGGAACATACGGATATAAGGCGCGGAAAGGGAATTTACGATATGCTTGCGGAAACCATGGAGCAGCTGAAAAAACGCGGTATTTTTTATGGAGTTTCCATCACCGTCACAAAGGATAACTTATGTCAAGTTACCGATCGGGAATATTTGCGCCTGCTTAAGCATGCCGGGTGCGGCCTTGTGTTTTATGTTGAATATGTGCCGGTCGAATCCGGCTCCGAGCAGCTGGCGCCCGGGGAGCGGGAACGGGTTTTGCTTGAGCAAAGGCTCGACCGCCTGCGGGAAGAATTTCATTCGATCATCTTTCTTTCTTTTCCGGGCGACGAAAAAGCGCTGGGCGGCTGTCTTGCGGCGGGGCGCGGGTTCTTTCATATCAGCGCGGCGGGCGCTGCGGAGCCCTGCCCTTTCTCTCCGTTTTCCGACACCAGCGTTCTGTCCGGCGGCCTGAAACACGCACTTGACTCCGGACTGTTCAGAAAGATCCGGGAAAGCGGAATTGAAACGGAGGAGCATACGGGCGGATGCACCCTGTTTGCAAAAGAAAAAGAAGTCCGCGCCCTGCTCGGCGAATAAACCGATTTACAGGGAGCGGACAAAATAAGTCATGTCGGTTAAAATGATTCCGTTTTCCACGATGGGTTCCGGGTAATTCTCTGTAAAGAAATTATTTATGACATGGGAATATCGAAATCCATTTTTTTGATAAAACGAAAAATTCCCCTCGGAGGTACCGACATACATTTTTTTGTACCGTGCGGCGTAAAAAGAGAGAAGAAAACGAATCATGCGGCTGCCGATTCCTTGACATTGAAAACGTTCTTCAACCGCCAGATTCTTGAGTTCACAGCTTGTCCGGTCCAGCGGAAGAACGGCGCTCACGCAAATTGGAACGCCGTCGGATTCTGATACGAAAAGATCGCTCCGGCCAAGATAGCGGTTAATCATGGCTTCGTCCGGATCGGCAAGCAAAAGGAGAGGAAGGAATGCAGCCTTTTGGTTAAAAATCTGTATCGTGTTTTCCAATCGCCAATTCCACCTTTCGAACTCACTGGGAAGACAACGAACGTACCCGCTTGATTACGTCTGGCAGAACACGCAGAATCTCGTCCACTTCCTCTTCGGTATTCTGACAGGAAAGCGTCAGGCGCAGGGAACCATGCGCCAGCGGTTCCGAAAGGCCGATCGCGCGCAGCACATGGCTCGGCTCCAGCGAACCGGCCGTGCAGGCGGAACCCGCGGAGGCGCAGATTCCGTTTTGGTCCAGCAGAAGAAGAAGGGCTTCTCCTTCCACATGTTCAAAGCTCAGGTTCACGTTTCCCGGAAGGCGTTTGACGGAATCGCCGTTCAGCCTTGTGCCGGGAATTTTCAGCGCCCCTTGAATCAGCCTGTCGCGCATGGCCGTCAAACGGTCCGCACAGGCTTTTCTGTTTTCACAGGCTTCCTTCAGGGCCACAGCCAGCCCGACAATTCCCGCGACGTTTTCCGTGCCCGCGCGCAGGCCGCGTTCCTGCGCGCCGCCGTCCATCAGGCCGGAAATGCCGGCGCCCTTTCGGATATAAAGGGCGCCGACGCCTTTCGGACCGTGAAATTTGTGCGCGGAAAGAGAGAGAAAATCCACATTCATCGCTTTTATATCCAGAGGAAGAATTCCGGCCGCCTGAACCGCGTCTGTGTGGAACGGGATGCCGGCGCCGCGGCAGAGAGTCCCGATTTCGGAAATCGGCTGAATGGTTCCGATTTCATTATTCGCGGTCATAACGGTTACCAGCGCGGTTTCCGGGCGGATCGCAGCCTTTAATTCCTCCGGTCTTATGATTCCATTCTCATGGACTGACAGCGCCGAAACTGTGAAGCCGCCGGATTCCAGGGACCGAAGGGAATGCAGCACCGCGTGGTGTTCGAATTCAGAGGTAATCAGGTGCGTCTTTCCGGTTTCTTTTCCCTTTTTCGCGGACATCTTGATCGCCCAGTTGTCGCTTTCAGAACCGCCGGAGGTGAAGAAAATTTCATTGGGGCGCGCGTTTAAGCAGTCGGCTACGGTTTCTCTTGCCGATTCCAGCGCCCTTTTTGCCCGGCGGCCCGCCGCGTGCAGGCTGGACGGATTTCCGAATTCCTCCGAAAAATACGGAAGCATCGCCTGCAGCACGGACTCGGAGACTGGAGTCGTCGCCGCGTTATCCGCATAAATCATGTTGCAGCGCCTCCGTTTTTATGCTTCTCTGTTTCTGCGACCGCCATGCGGTCGCAAAGTTCGTTTTCAGGGTGTCCTGCGTGCCCTTTTACCCAGTTGACCGTCACATGGTGCGTTTCCAGAAGACCGAGCAGGAGTTCCCATAAATCGCTGTTCAGAGCAGGCTTTTTGTCGGCCTTGATCCAGCCTCGTTTCTGCCATCCTTTGGCCCAGCCCTTGGTGATTGCATCGCAGACGTAGCGGGAATCGCTGGTCAGGATCACTTCGCAGGGTTCGCGCAGTTGGCGCAGCGCCTCGATGACGCCGGTCAGCTCCATCCTATTGTTTGTGGTTTCGCGTTCGCCCCCGCTCAGCCTTTTTTCGTGGCTGCCGTAACGCAGAACCGCGCCCCAGCCGCCCGGCCCGGGATTTCCGCTGCACGACCCGTCCGTAAAGATCTCAACCCGCTTCATCCTATCACCATAAGTCCTTTAATTTTTCTGTTATTATAGCACAAAGGAGGGGCACATTCAAATCGCGGGGAAAGACGGTATAAAATGTTTTTCATTTCTTTCATTTGATTAGACAGCGCAGGATTGGTCATAATAAAGTCTGCGGATAGAAAACTGTATTGACAGTCTTTGTGAATCAAGGTACAATAAATAAGATATTAGTGTCCGGATTCAGCGATTCACGGGTTATTCCCGTTTATTTAGCACATAGAGAAGCATTTAATACATTTTTGCGCAGGCCCGGTGCAGCGTAAAAGGTAAAATGAATAGAGGTAAACCAGATTCGTTTGACCCGATTGTCGACGGATTTTAATGGTTGTGCCCAAAATATGATGGAGGTCATTTTGTGACAGAAAAACAATTAAATAATAGTTCCAACAGCTCGGCTGACCGTCAAGGCGCTGAAAATCAAAACACCGAAGCAGGCAAGGGAAAACGCCCCGAACTTTACCAGAAGATCACGCCGCCTCAGCTTCCGGTGCAGAAGAAGCAGGAGCAGCAGCGTCCCGCCGCAGCCAGACAGGGCAGACGAAGAAGCACCAAAAAGCCCGCTGCTGCGCAGGAAAACGGGGAACGTCAGAATACGGAACGCCAAAATAGTGAACGCCAGCCTCAGACACGCCAGCCTGCTCAGACAAACCAGCAGGTTTCTGGAAAACAGATTGGTGCCGATGAAAAGCAGCAGGTTTCTGGAAAACAGATTGGTGCCGATAGAAAGCAGCAGGCTCCTGGGAAACCGATTGCCGCCGATGGAAAGCAGCAGGTTTCTGGAAAACAAATTGCTGCCGATAGAAAACAGCAGGCCGGACCAAAGGAGAAGAGGGGAGTCCGGCAGCAAAGCGGGGAAAAGCAGCGCGGTGGAAGGCAGAAAAACGGTGCGAAGCAGCAGCCTCTTACGGCGATTCAGAAAACCGTTCAGGAATATTTAACGGAACAGGCGGCAAGAGAGAAAAAAGAAGCCGCCGCACAGAAGAGCAAACGTGGACGCAGGGGACGTCAGAATCAGAAGAAACCGTCGATTAAAGCCTATTTCCTTGGCGGATTGAACGAAGTCGGTAAAAACTTTACGCTGTTTGAATGCGAAAACGATATGGTGATCGTGGACTGCGGCATGGCTTTTCCGGACGGTGATATGCTGGGCGTGGATCTTGTGCTTCCGGACTTCACATTTGTGGAGCGCAACGCCGAAAACATCCGCGGCATTATTTTAACCCACGGCCATGAGGACCATATCGGCGCACTGCCTTATCTGCTGAAAAAGGTAAATCTTCCGATTTACGGCACGCCGTTCACACTTGCGCTGATTAACAGCAAATTAAAGGAGCACGGCCTTCAAAATTCCGTGAAGGCCGTTGTCGTCCAGCCGGGCGAGCACGCGCAGCTTGGCTGCATGGATATCGAATTTATCCATGTCAACCACTCCGTTCCCGACGCGGTTGCCGTTGCTATTCATTCCCCGGCCGGAGTTGTCGTCCACACGGGCGATTTTAAAATCGACTGTACACCCGCGATGGGTAAAATGATTGATTTGGGCCGTCTTGCTCAGCTTGGCAATGAGGGCGTCCTGGCCCTGTTCTCCGATTCCACCAATGCGGAGCGGCCGGGCTTTACAAAGTCGGAAAAAAGTGTCGACAGTTCTTTCGACATGCTGTTCAAACGCGCGCAGGACAGCCGTATTATCATTGCGACCTTTGCCTCCAATGTGAGCCGCGTTCAGCAGATCATTAACTGCGCGGTCAAATACGGGCGCAAAGTGGCTTTGTCCGGCAGAAGTATGATCAATGTTATGACGATCGGCGTGGAGCTTGGATATCTCGACGTTCCACAGGGAGTGCTGATCGACATTGACATGATCAACCGTTACCCGAAGGAACAGATCGTCCTGGTTACAACCGGAAGTCAGGGAGAACCGATGAGCGCCCTGACCCGCATGGCATTTGCCGACCACCGCAAAGTGGAAGTCGGCCCGGGCGACTTCATCATCATTTCCGCCCGTCCGATTCCCGGAAATGAAAAAACAATTGGAAATGTGATCGACGAGTTGATGAAGCGCGGCTGCCGCGTTGTATACGAATCCATGTATGAAGTGCATGTTTCGGGTCACGCCTGTCAGGAAGAACTCAAACTGATGCAGGGAATCGTAAAGCCCAAATATTTTATTCCGGTTCACGGCGAGCAGAAGATGCTGCGGAAAAACGCGGACTTGTCCTATGCCATGGGGAGGGACCCGAAAAACGTCTTTATCGGCGATAACGGCGACGTTGTCGAGCTTAACGAGGATTATATGAAGCGCCTTGCTCCGGTTCCGGCCGGTCGGATCCTGGTGGACGGCCTGGGCGTCGGCGACGTGGGAAGTATTGTTCTGCGGGACCGCAAGCACCTTGCCGAAGACGGGTTAATCGTGGTTGTCTGCACCATTTCCTGCACGGACGGTCACATCATTTCCGGTCCGGATGTCGTATCCCGCGGCTTTGTCTATGTCCGTGAATCCGAACCGCTGATCGACGAGGCCCGTGATCTGGTTTCATCTGTTTTGCAGGAATGCGCGGAGAACAGAATTCACGACTGGGGAACACTGAAAACTCGGATTAAAGACGAGCTGTCCCGTTTGCTCTACAATCGTACGCGCCGCAGCCCGATGATTCTGCCGATTATTATGGAAGTATAGTCATCCCGGATCGGTTTTAAGGGGTAATCAGTTTGAAACGAAAAGTATGGGCTTCTTCTCCTGTCTTTTTTGTCATTTCAGCAGTTTTGCTGCTGACGGCCGGTATCAGCTGGTTTTGGAACATCGTTGTTTTTACAGCGGAAATCACTCTCGCGGTTGCGTCCATTGCGGCCGTGCTGATTGCCAACAGGCATTTTAAAGCGCATATCGCCTTCGCCTTCAAAAGCGTGGGGGAGGTTTTAACCGGCGACAGGTATCGTTCCCTGCGCCAGTTTGCGCTTCCTGTTGTGGTGATTGGCGAAGCGGGGGACATCATCTGGGTCAACGACATGTTTCTTGAGCAGGTCAGCGCGAACCGGGAATGCCGCGGAGATAATATTCTCAAATTTATTTATCCCGCAACAACGGAACAGGTTCTTTCAGCCGGCGGCACGGAGGTTACGTTTGGCTCCCGGCAGTACATGGTGTTCGGCATTCGGACAGAAGCGGGAAGCGTCCTGTACTTTCTTGACGACACGGCTTTTCAGGAGATCAGCCGCAATTATGAGGAAAGCCGCACCATAGTCATGCTGGCCAGCTTTGACAACCGGGAGGAGCTGACCCGGGATTCCAGCTCCAGTGAAGAAACAAGAATTGCTTCGGAAGTGGAAGAAGTACTGGTTCGCTGGGCGCAGGGGCTGGGCGGTTTTCTCAAACGCATGAGCAGCGGGCGGTACCTGATTTTGACCGACGAAGCGCACCTGCGTGCGGAGATGAAAAAACGGTTTCCGGTTCTTGATTCCGTGCGCGCCATCAAGGCGGGGGACCGGTTGAGCGCGACGGTCTCGGTCGGCGTGGCCCGCGGAGCAAAAACTCTGCAGGAAGCGGACGACTGGGCCAGAAGCGCTTTGAACATGGCCCTTGGGCGCGGCGGAGATCAGGTCGCGGTCAAGCAGGCCAACGATACATACGAGTTTTTCGGGGGCCTGTCCAACGGGGTGGAAAAGAGAGACTCCGTTCGCACCCGTGTTTTCGCGGCGTCCATCTCGGACGATATCAAAGAAAGCGACGTAGTATTTGTCATGGGGCATAAATATTCCGATCTGGACTGCGTCGGCGCGGCGATCGGAATGTGGAACGTAGCCTGCAAAACGCTGCGCCGCCCTTCCTATATCGTGTTGAATCTGACGCAGAGCCTTGCTTCCCCGCAGATTACCGCGCTTCAAAACGCGTATCCCGACGAAAAGATCTTTATGTCCCCGCAGGAAGCGCAGATGCTCGCAACATCCAGAAGTATGCTTGTGGTTGTCGATACGCATTCCCAGG
The DNA here is from genome assembly GCF_046707225.1 of Caproicibacter sp. Classification (NCBI taxonomy): domain Bacteria; kingdom Bacillati; phylum Bacillota; class Clostridia; order Eubacteriales; family Acutalibacteraceae; genus Caproicibacter; species Caproicibacter sp. The sequence goes on from NZ_JBJKOP010000029.1 coordinate 29,138, forward strand.
ATTTCGTGGAGAGTGCCGAACTTTTGAAGACGGTGCCGCGCGTGGTGGTCATCGACCACCATCGAATGATGGTTCGCCACATCGAAAACGCCCTGGTCTTTTTCCACGAACCGTATGCCAGCTCCACCTGTGAAATGGTGACGGACCTTCTGCAGTATATCGGGGACAGCAAGCTGACCCAGACGGAAGCGGAGGCTTTGCTTTCCGGCATCATGCTGGACACCAAGAATTTTGTGCTGAAAACGGGGGCGCGCACATTTGAGGCGGCGGCGTATCTGCGCCGAAAGGGAGCCGATACGGTCAGCGTCAAGCGTATGTTTTCCGATTCCATCGACGCCTACAAGGCAAAATATAAAATTGTTTCCAACGCGGAAATATTCGGCCGCTTCGCCGTGGCTTCCACGGAACATGAGTTTCCGGATATTCGAATCGCGTCCGCGCAGGCGGCCGACGAGCTGCTCTCCATTCAGGGAATTGAGGCGTCATTTGTGCTGTTCCCGGCGGGGGACGTCATCAATATTTCGGCCCGTTCCCTTGGGGACGTCAATGTTCAGCTGATTATGGAGACTCTGGGCGGCGGCGGCCATCTGACCATGGCGGGCGCTCAGCTGAGCGGCCTCTCGGTAGCCGAAGCCCGTGACAGGCTCATCGCGGCAATTCGCGATTTTACAGAGAAAGCATCCAATCATACGAACGAAAAGTCATAAGGAGGTACCCGATGAAAGTAGTATTACTTCAGGACGTGAAAGGCAGCGGCAAGAGGGGAGAGCTGATTCAGGTCAGCGACGGTTACGCCAGAAATTTTCTTCTTCCGCGCAAGCTGGCGAAAGAAGCGAACGCGCAGGTGATGAGCGAGCTGAAAAGCGCTGAATCCGCCAAAAAATGGCGGATTCAGAAAGAAACGGAAGATGCTCAGGCTGCCGCTGCTTCCATCAGCGGGAAAACAGTACGCCTCTTTGCAAAAGCGGGGCAGGGTGGAAGGCTTTTCGGTTCCATTACGGCAAAAGAAGTAGCCGACGAACTGAAGAAGAGCTTCCATGTGGATGTTGATAAACGCAAGGTTGCACTGGATGGAGATATCCGGGCGTTCGGTACCTATGAGTGCGAGGTAAAGCTGTATTCCGGAGTAACCGCTAAAATTTATGTTTTGGTTGGGGAACAGCAGTAAACGGGTATTAACGCCGAATTTTAAAAAGGGGGAAGTAAAATGGAACCGATGCAAAGCGGCGCTTACGCCGGCCTGAATTTGCCGTTCAGTCCGGAAGCGGAACAGTCCGTGCTCGGCGCGGTTTTACTGGATTCTTCCTGTCTGGACCGCATCGCGGAGATTCTTCCCCGCCCGGAATATTTTTACCAGACCAACAACAGCCTGATCTATTCCTCTATGCTGGAATTGTTCACTCAGGGCCGACCGGTGGATTTTATCACGTTGCTGGAAAAGCTGCGGCAGACGGAAGGCTTTGAGGAAAACGGCGGAAAAACCTATCTCCTTCAGTTGGCGCAGTTGGTGCCCTCTATTTCAAATGTGGAGACCTACGCCAAAATCGTCCGTGATAAATACGACATTCGCACGCTGATCACAACGGCGCGCGACATTGTTGAAGAAGCCTCTTCCGGCGCCGCCGATTCCGCGACTTTGCTTGACAGCGCGGAACAGCGTATTTTCGACATCCGGCGCGGCAAAAATATGCAGGGCCTTCAGCGGATCGACGAGATCATTGTCAATGAATTCGACCGTCTGGATCTTCTCAATTCTCCGGACGCGGATCTGTATAAAGGGGTTCCGACCGGGATACGGGAGTTGGACGAGACCATCACGGGTTTGAACCGTTCCGACTTTATCCTGCTGGGCGCCCGACCCGGTATGGGCAAAACCAGCTTTGCTTTGAATATTGCCCGCCACGCGGCGCTTAAGGCAAAAAAGCGCGTCGCTTTTTTCTCTTTGGAAATGAGCAACGAGCAGCTTGTTTCCCGCCTTTTGTCCACGGAAGCGCTGGTCGAGGGGACAAAGCTGCGTACGGGAAAGCTGGGTGAGGACGAATGGGTTCGCCTGATTGAAGCCGGTGATATTCTTTCCAAAGCGCAGATGTATTTTGACGATAACCCCGGCATCACCGTGCCTGAAATCAAGGCGAAGCTGCGGCGGCTGCGCGACGTTGACCTGGTTGTGATCGATTACCTGCAGTTGATGACCGCATCCATGAGAATTGATAACCGCGTACAGGAAATTTCTCAGATTACCAGAAATCTGAAAATTATGGCGAAGGAACTGAATGTACCCGTGCTGACGCTTTCCCAGCTGGCCCGTGACAGCGAAAAACGGACCAATCACCGCCCGGTTCTTTCCGACTTGCGCGATTCAGGATCCATTGAGCAGGACGCGGATATCGTCCTGTTCTTATATCGGGACGAATACTATCAGGATACCGGCGAGCCTTCGGAAGACGGGGACCGCAACCAGAGCGAGTGCATCGTTGCCAAAAACCGTCATGGTCAGACCAAGACGGTGCCGCTGCACTGGCAGGGCGAATTTATGCGCTTTACCGCCCAGGAGGTTGTTCGCAGTGAATGACCGGATGAAAAAACTGGAACAGAAAATTGAAGATACCATTTTGGAAGAAAGAATGCTGCCCGAAGGCTGTCAGGTCGTTGCCGGATTTTCGGGCGGCGCCGATTCCATGGTGCTGGTGCATTTTCTGCTCGGTTATTCCAGAAAACACGGAATGACCCTGACCGCAGCCCACGTCAACCACGGCCTTCGCGGCGAGGAGTCGGACGCGGACGAGGCGTTTGTCGCCGCGTGGTGTTCCGCGAATCATGTCGGTTTAAGGGTCTTTCATGCCGACGTTTCGGCGCTGGCCAAAAAAAGTTCACAGGGATTGGAAGAATGCGGGCGGAACGTCCGCTATACTTTTTTTCGCAGCCTTTGCGGGCCGGCGGGCCGGATCGCCACCGCCCACACCCTGACAGACAGCGCCGAAACAGCGCTGATGAATCTTGCGAAAGGGACCGGGCCGCGCGGGCTTTCCGGGATTCCCCCGGTCAGGGATGAAATTGTGCGTCCGCTGATTCGTGTGACCAGAGAAGAAGTAGAGGCCTATTGCCGTTATTACGGCCTCGAGTTTGTCACGGACAGTTCAAACCTTTCGGAGGAATTTGCGCGCAACCGTATCCGTCACAGTGTGACGCCTGTCTTACGGGAACTGAACCCCGGCTTTGAACAGGCGTTTTTCCGAGCTGCGTGCCTGCTTCGGCAGGATGAGGAATATTTACGGAAGACTGCACGCATCGGGCTGGAACAATCAGTCGACGCCTGCGGCGGCTATTCCATCCGAAAGTTAAAGGATCAGCCTGATTCCATCCTTTCCCGCATGATCTTACTGGCGGTTCAGAAGCAGACCAAAGCGCGTCTCGACTATGACCATGTTGCTTCCGTTATGGCAATGATCCATTCCGGGCGCGGGAATATCACCCTTCCCGGTGGAATACAATGCCTTTCAAACGGCAATACTCTTTTTGTTCATTCCGAAAAAGAGCGAGCGGATATTTGGCGAATTCCCTTGCAGCTTCCGGATACCTCTCTTCCGGACGGGAGGACGATCTGTATCCGTCCGATATCTTTCAAGAGAAAAAATGATGAGAAAATTAATAATTTGTTATTTAATAATCGAATCAACTATGATACAATATTGAATACTAATAGTTTTATTCGAAACAGGCTGCCCGGCGACCGATTTTTTCCCGCGGGGCGGGGAGTCACAAAAACTTTGAAAAAATTATTAAACGAACGGAAAATTCCGCCGTTTCGCCGCGGCAGACTCGCGGTTCTGGAATGTGGCGGAGAAATTCTGTGGATTGAAGGAATCGGCCCGTCGCAAAGCGCCGCGGTTACAGACCGCACCGAACAGGCGGCCGAAATAATCATCAAGGAGTGCTGAAACCCGTGCATCAGATGACCGATGACATTCAGGAAGTATTATTCAGTGAGGAACGGCTTGCCGAGATCGTCTCAAAAATGGGGGCCAAAATCAGTGAGGATTATAAAGACAAAAACCTTTTACTGGTCAGCATTTTGAAAGGCTCCGTTGTATTTATGTCCGATTTAATGCGTTCCGTTACGATTCCGTGCAGCATCGATTTTATGGCGGTTTCCAGCTATGGCTCCGGCATGAAAACTTCCGGTGTCGTCAAAATTATTAAGGATCTCGATATCAACCTGAAAGGGTATGATCTCTTAGTTGTGGAGGATATTTTAGACAGCGGCCTTACCTTAAGCTACATACTGGAACTTTTGCAGGCGCGCGAGCCAAAAAGCATTCGGCTTTGTACGCTTTTTGACAAACCGGACCGCAGAACCGCCAGCATCAAGGCGGATTATGTTGGAACGGTTGTTCCGGATGAATTTATTGTCGGGTATGGCCTTGATTATGATGAAAAATACAGGAACCTCCCGTTTGTCGGGATCCTGAAACCGGAGGTTTACGGGGGCTGACCCGCACAGGGGAGGGCCGATTCCTATAAGGAGTGAAATTTGTTTGGACAATAGAAAGACCGTAAAAAATATTGCCATGTTTTTGGGCATACCGATCCTGCTGCTGGTTTTGCTTGCAATGGTGCTGAACAACCATTCCGATAAAACCTATAATTATTCTGAGATTCTGTATTACTTTGAAGATCAGAAGGTTACGAATTATTCCCTTGACCTTGGCAGCGGAGAAATGATCATCACGCTAAAGGACAAAACTCAGATCTCTTATGTTGCGCCGAGCACCATGCAGCTGGTTGAAGATATCCGTCCTTATGTGGAGCAATACAATGCGGAGCATCCGAATGCCCGGATGACCTTTAACTGGAAGAGGCCGGCTGAAACTACATGGCTGTCCAGCCTGCTGCCGATGCTTCTGACGCTGGCCGTAATGCTTTTGTTCTGGTGGTTCATGATGAAACGCCTGAACACCTCAATGGGCGACGCCGGCAAGCAGATGAATTTCGGTAAGGCGAAAATCAAGCAGATGGCGGACGAAAAGCGGAAAACCACATTTGCCGATGTTGCCGGAGCAGACGAGGAAAAAGAAGAACTGCAGGAGATCGTGGAATTCCTGAAAAATCCCCGCAAGTATAACGAGCTGGGCGCGCGCATTCCAAAAGGCGTGCTGCTCGTTGGCCCTCCGGGTACCGGCAAAACCCTGCTTGCCCGTGCGGTCGCGGGAGAAGCGGGAGTCCCGTTCTTCTCCATTTCCGGTTCTGATTTTGTGGAAATGTTTGTCGGCGTCGGCGCGTCGCGCGTTCGCGACCTGTTCGATCAGGCAAAGAAAAATTCGCCCTGTATCATTTTTATTGATGAAATCGACGCCGTGGGACGCCAGCGCGGCGCGGGCCTCGGCGGCGGCCACGATGAGCGTGAGCAGACGTTGAACCAGTTGCTGGTTGAGATGGACGGATTCGGCGCGAATGAAGGCGTTATCATGATTGCCGCGACAAACCGCCCCGATATTCTTGACCCGGCGCTGATGCGTCCCGGTCGTTTTGACCGTCAGATCATGGTCGGTTACCCGGATATCAAGGGCCGCGAGGCAATCCTGAAGGTCCATTCGCGCGGCAAGCCGGTTGCCCCGGACGTCGACCTGAAAACCATCGCGAAATCCACCGCCGGATTTACTGGAGCGGACCTCGAAAACCTGCTTAATGAATCCGCGCTGCTTGCGGCGAGAAAAAGCCTGAAGGCCATTACCATGGATGAAATTGAGGAGGCCACGATCAAGGTTGTGGTCGGCACCGAAAAGAAGAGCCATGTCATGACCGATAAAGAAAAGAAAATTACAGCTTATCATGAAGCGGGCCATGCGGTGGCAACATTTTATTGCCCCACACAGGACCCTGTGCATCAGATTTCCATTATTCCGCGCGGTATGGCAGGCGGCTATACCATGCAGATTCCGGCGGAAGACCGCGCTTACCGTTCCCGCAAGGAAATGGAAGAAGACCTTGTTGTCATGCTTGGAGGCCGTGTTTCTGAAGCGCTTACACTGGACGATATTTCGACCGGTGCCTCCAACGACATTGAACGCGCAACCAAACTGGCGCGCAGTATGGTGACAAAATACGGGATGTCGGACGAGCTTGGTCCCATCACCTACGGGCAGGATGAAGGCGAGCCCTTCCTCGGGCGCGATATGGGGCATATCCGGAATTATTCGGAGGATACCTCTTCCGCGATCGACCGCGAAATCAAACGCCTGATGACGGAGGCCTACAACAAGACGGAAGACATTCTCAGGTCTCACATGGAAAAACTCCATGAAGTGTCAAAATATCTGTTTGAAAACGAAAAGATGAGCGGAGAAGAATTTGCAAAGATGATGAAGGGCGACCCCGAACCGTCTCCGCGGGATGGAATTTCGCCCGGCGCCTCTGCCGGAAATATGGTGGGAGAAGCTGGCTGAAAAGGTCAATAAAAGATTGCAGGGGAATGTAGCCGCATTCCCCTTTTGACTGCCTCTTCAAAAATTGGGAATAAGTTCATAAAAATACAATCTTAGGGAGGCCCCTGAATGGCACGAAAACAGGCCTATGGAAATGAGAGCATTTCTTCCTTAAAGGGAGCGGACCGCGTTCGGCGGCGTCCGGCCGTGATTTTCGGTTCGGACGGAATCGAAGGATGCGAGCATTCCATATTTGAAATTTTGTCGAATGCGATTGACGAAGCGCGAGAGGGCTTCGGAAAACAAATCACAGTCACCAGGTACATGGACCGGTCGGTGGAAGTGGAAGACCATGGGCGCGGCTGCCCGGTTGATTACAACCCGAATGAAAAACGCTATAATTGGGAGCTTGCTTTTTGCGAGCTTTACGCCGGGGGAAAATATAACAACAGCGAGGATGAGAGCTATGAGTATTCGCTGGGCTTAAACGGCCTCGGCCTCTGCGCTACGCAGTATGCCTCCGAATATATGGATGCGGATATTCGCCGGGACGGTTTTCGTTACACGCTGCACTTTGAACACGGCGAAAATATCGGCGGACTGCAAAAGGAAGAATACAAAGGGAAAGACACCGGCTCCCGTTTTCGCTGGAAGCCTGATTTGCAGGTGTTTACGGATATCGACGTGCCCGTCGAATACTACATGGACATGCTCAAGCGCCAGGCAATCGTCAATGAAGGAATCACATTCCTGTTCCGCAGCCAGACCGAAACCGGCTTTGATACCACCACATTTCTCTATGAAAACGGAATTGCGGATTATGCGGTGGAAATCGCGGGGAATGATGCCCTGACTCCGGTTCAGTTCTGGCAGTCGGAGCGCATGGTGCGCGACCGGTCGGACAAGCCGGAGTACAAAGTGAAAATCAATGTTGCAGTTGCTTTTTCCAACCGCAACCGCTTAATTGAATACTATCACAACTCCAGCTGGCTGGAACACGGCGGTTCCCCGGACAAAGCCGCCCGGAATGCGTTTGTTTATCAGATTGATTCCTATCTTAAGCAGAACAATAAGTACAATAAAAATGAGAGTAAGATCAATTTTGCAGACGTCGAGGACTGCCTGATTCTGATTATCTCCTCCTTTTCCAACCGCACGTCCTATGAAAATCAGACGAAAAAGGCGATTACGAACAAAGGAATACAGGAAGCCATGGTTGAAATGCTTCGCCATCAGCTTGAAGTTTATTTTATTGAGAATCCCGCCGACGCGGAAAAAATCGCGGCGCAGGTGCTCATCAACAAGCGCAGCCGCGAGGATGCGGAAAAAACAAGGCTGAACCTGAAAAAGAAGCTGACCAGCAGCCTGGATTTGACGAACCGGGTCGCGAAATTTGTCGACTGCCGCAGCCGGGATACCGGCGAACGTGAAATATTCATCGTGGAGGGCGATTCCGCTCTCGGCGCGTGCAAGCAGGCCCGCGACCCGAATTTTCAGGCGATCATGCCGATCCGCGGCAAAATATTGAACTGCTTAAAGGCCGATTACGATAAAATCTTTAAGAGTGAGATCATAACGGATTTAATTAAGGTGTTGGGCTGCGGGGTTCAGGTGAAGTCGAAAGCCAACCGGGAGCTTTCTTCCTTTAATATCAAGCTTCTGCGGTGGGCCAAAATCATTCTCTGCACCGACGCCGACGTGGACGGGTATCAGATTCGTACGCTTCTTCTGACCATGCTGTACCGGTTGACCCCCGCGCTGATTGAGGAGGGCAAGGTGTTTATCGCGGAATCGCCCCTCTATGAGATTCAGGCTAAAAATGAAACCTATTTTGCTTTCACGGAACGTGAGAAAGAGGAATTTTCGGAAAAGCTGAAAGGTCAGAAATTTTCCATTCAGCGGTCGAAAGGCTTGGGTGAAAATGAGCCGGATATGATGAATCTTACAACTATGAATCCGGCGACGCGCCGGCTGATTAAAGTGCTTCCGGATGAGGCGGAGCAGACAAGCAGAGTGTTTGACCTTCTTTTGGGCGACAATCTGGAGGGCAGAAAAGATTTTATCGCTCAAAACGGTTCTCAATACATTGATACATCGGATTTAAGCTGAGTGTTTTTTGATTAATCCCAACGAAATGGTGGTGCGGCAGAACACATGCCAAAAAAGAGGAAAGAACCCGTCCGCGGAAACGGCGCGCACGGCGTGATCAATCGCGCGGGCGAGACTGTTGAAGAAAGAATCACGGATACGCTTGAGAAAAATTACATGCCTTACGCCATGAGTGTCATCCTTTCCCGAGCGATTCCCGAAATAGACGGCTTTAAACCGTCGCATCGAAAACTGCTTTATACCATGTATAAAATGGGACTGCTGGGGCCGGGCAGGACCAAGAGCGCCAATATCGTCGGCCAGACCATGCGTCTGAACCCGCACGGCGATGCTCCGATTTATGATACGATGGTGCGCCTGAGCCGGGGGTATGAGGCTCTGCTTCACCCTTATGTGGATTCCAAAGGCAATTTCGGCAAGTTTTATTCCCGTGACATGGCTTACGCGGCCTCCCGTTATACGGAAGCCCGGCTGGACAACCTCTGCGAAGAGCTGTTCCGCGATATTGACCGCGATACCGTAGACTTTGTCGACAATTACGACAGGACTATGAAGGAACCCACACTCCTGCCGGCAACTTTTCCGACCGTGCTTGTCAACGCAAACACGGGGATTGCCGTCGGTATGGCAAGCTCTATCTGCCCGTTTAATCTGGCGGAGGTCTGCAAAACAACCGCGGCTCTGCTGAAAAACCAGCAGCACGATGTTTTTTCCACACTGCTGGCTCCGGATTTCCCGGGCGGCGGGCAGATTCTGATGAACCGGGACATTCTGAAAAAAATTTATGAAACGGGCCGCGGTTCCATTCGGATTCGGTCTCGGTATCGCTATGACGCGGATGCAAACTGTATCGACGTGGTGGAGATTCCTCCTACCGCGACGGTGGAAGTAATCGTCGAAAAGGTCGTTGATTTGGTCCGGCAGGGAAAAGTGAAGGAAATTTCAGATATCCGCGATGAAACGGGTCTTGACGGTCTAAAAATCACCATTGACCTGAAACGGGGGACGGACCCGGATAAATTAATGCTGCGCCTGTTTAAAATGACGCCGTTGGAGGACAGCTTTTCCTGCAACTTTAACGTTCTTGTCAATGGAACGCCGCGCGTCATGGGCGTTCGGGAACTGCTGACCGAATGGAGCAAATTCAGGGTAAAGTGTGTTCGCCGCAGGACGGAGTACGACCTGAAAAAGAAACAGGAAAAGCTGCACCTGCTCAAAGGACTTCAGGCAATTCTGCTTGATATTGACAAGGCGGTAGCCATTGTCCGTTCGACCGAAGGGGAAGAAGAGGTTGTTCCCAATCTGATGATCGGGTTTGGGATTGACCGCACGCAGGCTGAGTATGTTGCCGAAATAAAGCTGCGTCATTTAAACCGCGAGTACATTATGAAACGTACCGAAGAAACGGCGCAGCTGGAGCTTGAGATTGCGAAGCTGCAAAAAATATTGGGCAGCGAAGCGGAAATCCGCAAGATTATTTGCAACGAGCTGAGTCAGGTGGCGGAGAAGTACGGAAAACCGAGGCGGTCCGAATTAGTTTATCCGGGCGAGATTGAGGAGTATACCGAGGAAGAGGTTCCTGATTACCCGGTTAACCTGTTTCTGACGAAAGACGGCTACTTTAAGAAGATCACACCGCTTTCGCTGCGGATGGGCGGAGAGCAGAAATTAAAGGAAGGCGACGAGGTCGGCCAGCATATTGAAAGTACAAACTCGGCCGAGCTGTTGTTTTTTACGAACCGGTGTTCCGTTTATAAGGCGAAAGCCTCGGATTTTCCGGATACGAAAGCAAGCGTGTTAGGCGAATATATACCGGCAAGGCTCGGTATGGAGGACGGCGAAGCGCCGGTCTATCTTGCGGTTACTACGGATTATGCCGGTTTTATGATGTTTTTTTATGAAAACGGCAAAGCGTCCAAGGTCGATCTTGCTTCTTATGAAACAAAAACAAACCGCCGCAGGCTGGTGAATGCCTACAGCGATAAAAGCCCTCTGGTATCCTGTACAAAGGTCGAAGAGGACCGTGAATTTCTGCTGGTATCTTCTCAGGGCAGAATGCTGTTATTGCATTCAGGCGCAATTCAGAGCAAAACAACCAGATCAACCCAGGGCGTGGCGGTCATGACGCTTAAGCGGAGCGCCAGATTGCTCCGCGCGGACCCGTACCGGGAAGGATCCCTGAAAAAGCCGGACCGCTACCGTAAAACGATTCCGGCGGCCGGCGCTATGCCCGCCGCGGAAGATACCCAGGGCGAACAGATGACTCTGTAAAATAAAAACACCGCTGAAAAACCAATAGCTTTTCAGCGGTGGGACAATTCGAGCGGCAAACGCAAACCGAAACGTAAACACTTTTCTTTGTCCATGACATAGAGTTTCCTGATTTGAAGGCCATTATTCATTTTTCTGTCTGTTTTTTAAAAGATATCCGGAACACCCCTTGCAAACGGGCGCTGTTTGTGATACCATTTTAAGTAAGGAATTGTAAAGATTTTGGAGGTATTTTATGTCAGTCGCCGAGATTATATTAGGAATTGTGCTGATGCTTTTTTCCGTTGCGATAACGATCGTCGTATTACTGCAGGAAGGCCATGAGCAAAACGTCGGTGTTGTCACTGGCGGTGCGGATACATTCCTGACGAAAAACAAGGCGCGGTCGGTAGACGCCTTTTTGGCCCGCTGGACGAAAATTATTGCGATCGGTTTCTTTTTGCTTGTTATTGTAATTAATGCTTACTTATTCTTTGTAGCTTAAACAGATGCAATTTCGCCCCGCTTGGCAAAAGCGGGGCGTTTCTCATTTTTACTCGGTGATTAGGAATAAGATGACGACCTCTGTTTTCTGTTAATCGTCGTACTTTTGGGAAATCTATTGATAGAATATTCCCTGTAATTATTATGGAATAAATGACCGGAGGAAATAATTTGGAAGAAACAAAAGATAAAATTATAAAATGTTTAAATAAAATTCCTCAGAGTATCTCGTCGCGCGATTTGCTGAAACGAATTAAAGCAAATAAAAACGATTATTATAAAGCGCTGGAGGAACTGGAAAAGGAAGGCAAAATTTCACTCAGCAAGAGCCGGAGAATCCGAAAAGTAAGAGAAAAATCAACTGTCGATGCAACCATTGTTTCGCTTTCAAAAGGCTTTGCCTTTGCTCGGCCGGAGAGCGGCGGGGATGATATTTTCATCCATGCCGATCATCTGAAAAGTGCTTTTATCAAGGACAAAGTGCGTCTTTATCGAATCAGACAGAGTCCCAAAGGGCCCAGCGGAGAGGTCGACTCCATTTCTGAGAAGAGCAGCCGGGTCATCACCGGAACCCTCAACAAGGGAAGAGGAACGTGTGAAATGGTTCCGGACGACGCAATTCGCTATCCGATCCGGGTCGTTCAGAGCGCGCCCCGTAATGCGAAAAACGGCGATAAAGTGCAGGCGAAGATCAGCAGGCAAAAGAATTCTTCCGAACTTCAGGCTGAAATCGTCAAGATTTACGGAAAATCGAACAGTGCGAAAATTTGCGCGGACGCGATACTGGATCAATATGGGATTCGCACAAAGTTCGAAAAGGAAATACTGGAAGAGGCGAAACGCGCGTCTTCGGCCGGCATTTCCGAAAAGGACCTGAGAGGAAGACTGGACCTGAGAAAGCTCGCGATCTGCACCATAGACGGTGCCGGCGCAAAAGATCTGGACGATGCCATCTCTGTCAGTAAAACACAAAAAGGCTTTCGGCTTGGCGTTCATATTGCGGACGTTTCCCACTATGTGCGGGAAGGCGGCGCTCTGGACCAGGAAGCGTTTGAGCGCGGAACATCTGTTTATTTCGCTGACCGGGTCGTTCCGATGCTGCCGGAGGAGCTTTCCAACGGGGCGTGTTCCTTAAATGCAGGCGAGGATAAACTGACCTTTTCCGCGATCATTGATTTAAGCTCACGGGGAGAGATTTTATCCTACCGCTTTCGAAAGAGCGTGATTTGCTCGCGCGTTCGCGGTGTATACTCGGAAGTAAACCAGCTGTTTTCCGGCAAGGCCGACCGTGAGGTGAAAAAGAAATATTTTCCCGTAATCCGTTCTTTACATGCGGCGAAAGAGCTTGCGGAAATTCTTAAGAAACGTTCAGGAGAAAACGGGTCTTTTGATATAGAAAGCACGGAGTCCGAGTTTACTTTGGATGAAAAGGGAGTCTGTGTGGACGTTCGTCCCCGTAAAAGCGGAGAAGCAGAACAAATGATTGAGCAGCTGATGATTACGGCGAATCAGGCTGCGGCGAAACTGGCGAAATCAAAGGAAATCCCATTTGTGTACCGGGTTCATGAACAGCCAGACCCGGAGCGGGTGCAGACGCTGATCCAACTGGTCGAGGCGGTAGGCTTGAATTCACGGACCCTGAAGAAAAAAGGGGAGCTCACAGCCGCCGATTTTGCAGCCGTGCTGGACCAGGCCAAGGGTACTCCAATTCAAAAAATCATTTCGCATCAATTGCTTCGGACTATGGCTAAGGCACGTTACGATTCGCAGCCGATCGGACATTTTGGGCTTGCGCTGGAGGATTACTGCCATTTTACCTCTCCGATTCGAAGATATCCGGACCTCGCGATTCACCGCATCCTGACGGCACTGCTGTCGGAAAAGGATGCTTCTCAAATCAGCCGCTTCCAGAACTTTGCGGTCAGTGCCGCAAAAGCATCCTCAAATGCCGAAGTGCGCGCAATGGCGGCTGAACGGGATACGGAAGACTGCTATATGGCTGAGTATATCGGCCGGCATATCGGTGAAATTTACGACGGCGTGATCAGCGGGGTCACCCAGCGCGGCATCTTTGTGGAGCTTGCCAATACTGTGGAAGGCTTTGTGCCGGTGGACAGCTTTCAGAACGCCTCGTATCAATTTGACGGTATGATCACTCAGGTTGACCGGAATACCGGGAATAAGCTGACGATCGGACAGCCGATGCGGATTCAGGTTGCGGCCGCGGACGTCGCCGGAGGCCGTATTGATTTTATTCCCTGTGAAAATCCGGATTAATTTACTGCCGACTTCCTATACTGCATAAAAAATGGAATAAATGCCCATCCTACTGACATAAGTATGAAACCGGAAGGCGGAATTGTTAGTATGGAATCGGTATTAAAGCTATTGCAGCACACCACGGACTGTGAGGAGGTACAAAACGGTCTGGATCAACAGCAAATCATTGATTCAATCCGGGACGTTTCCCGCAAGCTGGCATATAACGAATGCTGGTTTCAATTGGAATCTGATGAAAATTTGATCGATGCGTGCATCTATCAACGGGAAGAATTGAAATCGCGGTACCGTTATTTGCTTAAACTGGCGAAACAGAAGGGTGTTAACTGCGCTTCCTTCCAGAAATAAGGAGCGGAGGTGTAAAATGCAGGATTTTACGGCGATCGCCTGTGCGCTCGGCGTTTTTGCATTGCTGGTCGTGATTCAGATGATTGTAAAGGCAGAACGCCCGGTTCGAAAGGCGATCGGAGGTATTTTGACCGGGTTGTGCGCTCTTGCCGTTGTCAATCTGACAGGATGTTTTACAGGAGTTATCCTCCCAATCAGTCCCTTAACGCTTGGCGTTTCTGGCGCTGCCGGAATCTCGGGGGTCACAATGCTTCTTTTGCTGAATCTCATTTTAAAATAGGCTGCCGGGATTTCCGGCAGCCTATTTTCTTGCAATTCGAAAACGCCCGGCTGTGCCGGGCGTCCAAAGAGGCTTTAGCGGTGAGCAAAATGTAAGCGGAACCCTAACCACAATCCTGCTGTTTGCGGTTTCAAAACAACATAGGCAAGCTACCATGAAACACGAAGGGCTTTGGCAGGGAGTAAGAAACGCCGTTGCAAGGGTAAAAAAGCCCCGAGCGCCTTGAGGCGCAGCCAGCAAAACTGACTTTGCCTGCATACGAAGAACTCCCGGCTGTGCCAAAGGGCGACTATTCGCTGAAGCTACAAATAAAAGCGGCTCGGAAAAATTTCCGAGCCGCCCGTTTTGAAGGAAGTATTGATATTACGCTTTCGCAATTTTTGGAGCATCATCAATATTTTTGTAATTGGGAATCACGCCTTTTACGACGTAGATGACGACGCAAATAACGGCGAAGACAATTCCGACCGGATAAGCAATGGAAGTGGAGAGGTTCAGGCATTCGGGAGCCATGACAAAATATGTGCTGGTTACGGCAGACATAAACGTTGCGGGGACCGCCGCCATGAGCGAAACCATGGAAGATTTTTTCCATTTGCACAGATAAGCAGCGCCTGCCCAAAGGACGATCATTGCAAGGGTCTGATTGGAGAAGGAGAAGTATCTCCAGATAATGGAGAAATTCATTTGAGTCAAGAGTGCGCCGACCGCCAATAATGGAATGCTCACGGCGAGCCGTTTCGGAATTTTAGTCTGGTCGATATGGAACCAGTCCGCGATTGTAAGCCTTGCGCTGCGGAATGCCGTGTCGGCGGAAGTAATCGGGCAGATGCCGACACCGAGAACCGTTAGGACGACGCCGACTGGACCGAGGAGCCCTTTGCCGATATTGTAGACGATCTGGGACTGGTTGTTCATAACGGTTTTGTTTGCCTCGAAAAGCCCTTGAATCCCGCCGTTAAAGAAGGACATCCCCGCGGCGGCCCAGATCAAAGCGATCACGCCTTCGGAAATCATCGCGCCGTAAAAAATTTTACGCGCATCTTTTTCATCGCTGACACAGCGGGCGATCAGCGGTGACTGCGTGGAATGGAAACCGGAGCACGCGCCGCAGGCTACGGTGACAAACATAAGAGACCAGATCGGTTTGCCTGCCGGGTGAAGATTGGCCAGCTGCATTTCAGGAATACTGGCTGTGCGTTCTATCAAGGTTCCACCGGCGACGCCGACGCACATGATAATGAGCAGAATACCGAAAATCGGATACAGTTTGCCGATAATCTTGTCGATCGGGAAAAGTGTCGCGGTGAAATAATAAATGATCAGAACCACAAGCCAGAAATTTTTGCCGAGGGCCGCAGGGGTCAGCATGGCAATCAAGCCGGCAGGGCCGCTTGTGAAGGTAGCGCCGATCAGCACAAGAAGGATGACCGAAAAAACCCTCATCACCTGCAGCATGACTTTGCCAAGATAAATCCCGACGATCTCTGAAATGGAGGCTCCGTCGTTGCGGATGGAAAGAATACCGCTGGTGTAGTCGTGTACGCCGCCCGCAAAAATGGAGCCAAGAACGATCCAGAAATACACGACCGGTCCCCAAAGAGCACCGGAAAGAGCGCCGAAAATCGGGCCGAGACCCGCGATATTCAGCAACTGGATCAGGAAGGCCCGTGGAGTTGAAAGAGGTATGTAGTCAACGCCGTCAGGATGTTTTACGCAGGGCGTTGGCGCCTGATAAGGCTGATACACCTTGTCTACTACCTTGCCGTAGGTCAGGTAACCAACAATCAAGAGCACCAAGGCTACGAAAAAGGTTATCATTTTGAACTCCCTCCAATATTGATTAATTGTGAATAAATTGTAACGCAACGGGCGTTCAGATTCAACAATCATAATGAACAAGAAAGAATTCAAATTTTTTGTTCCATAGAAAAGAACCTAGCAAAAATAGAACACAAGGAATGTTATTCTTTGTTAAAATTATATAAAAGCACAAAATTGGCAACAAAAACCATACAAAAATTGCTATGCTTACTTCCAATTAATGTATTAAAAGAGACAAATTAAAACTGGTTAATATTTAATGAATCTTTTCCTCCGGGGGAATCAAACCTGCGGCGATATCATTGCGGCCCGTAACAAGAGCCAGCAACATTCGGTAAACGGTTTCAGGAGAACGGTGAAAATTTTCTTTTACCATATTGGCCTGATAAAGGTCCGGAACGTAAAGGGTAATGTTCATTAAATCCATGTCACCGCCGGAAATATGGCAGACCACGTGATATCCCCGGTCAAATTTTATGAACTCCACGCGGTTTTCGCTCTCGCGTTTTGCTTCGGCAAGCAGACGGATTGCGGCGCCTGCGGCTTTCTGACGGACAGAGGGCGGCAGCGCGGTATCCAGCTGTTTGGCAATGATTTTTCCGCTGCTGCCCAGAGTATAGAAGTCCGGCTGGCCGGACTCGCTGCATAAAATCCCTTTTTCAGACATCTCTGCAATGGCGTCCGCTACTTCAAAATAATTTGCAAGCGCGTTGTCCTGCATAATGTTAATCATATCGCTTTTCGACAGCGCGACTCCAACGCTGTCAAGCAAATAGCAGATCAAAATTCTGATTTCGTTTTTTGACCTCAGTCCGCCGGGTTCAACTCCGGCGGTAAAAGCATCAAAAGCCACTTGAAGCGCCTCCCTGCCTCTTTTTGATTATTTTACCACAGAATGACGTTTGTGCAAAGTAGAGATACGCAGGATATAAAACAAAAACCCGCTGCCATGCAGCGGGGGAGGTTATTATTCGGAGCCTTTTGAATTTTTTAGACGGTCTTTCAGGTTCAAAAGCAGGCTCGTTTTCTGGTCGTCCGGGTAAGCTCTGAAAAGCCCGACCAGTTCTTTTTCCTGTGGCGACAGTTCATAAATATGGCTGGAATTTTTTTTGCCGTGAACATAGTCCGACCGGATTCCGCTGTCGGCAACCGAGTGCGGGCGGGATTCATCCTCTAAAAGCTCGTTGATTGAGATGTTAAATACCTTTGCAAGAATCATCAGGGCGGAAACGTCCGGCATGGTTTTGCCGATTTCATAATAAGAATAAGTCGAACGGTCTATATTCAGTATCTTGGCAATCTGATTCTGGGTATAGCCGCTTTTGATACGCAATTCGCGCAGCCTTTCATTAATGCGAATCTTCATCAATTGCAATTCCGCCTTTTATATACATATTATCCAAGTAAATATTGATTTCTAACTTAATTCGATTATATATTCATTCTTTTCCCTGTTATAAGTTTAGTGATTATTATTCACGGATTTGCGAAAGTTTAAGCTTTTATAAAAATAGACTTGACGATTCTGGGTTTATTTAGTATAATAGCTTGGTCGGTGAAAAGTGCTACTGTGGCTCAGTTGGTAGAGCAGCGCATTCGTAATGCGCAGGTCGTCAGTTCGAGTCTGACCAGTAGCTCCAGAAAAGCCAGGAAACGTGCGGTTTCCTGGCTTTTCTTTGTGTACCGGGACCACCGGCGGTGCCGGTGAACCAGGAGCAACAGTTTCAAGGACTCTTCCGTCTCGGTTCACCTTCCGCTTTGAATTGCTTTCAAGTTTTGGTGAAAGTTTCTTAATTCGAAACTTTATGGAAGGTTTCCTTTAAAATCATTGGGACTAAATAGCTTGCATTGAGATTAAATGCTTGAACAGGCTGATTCTTCTGGCATTCGGCCGTATAGAATACATCCCTGTAATGCCGAATGATTTCCTCCTGCGTTTTTCCGTGTTCATAATCCTCTACGATCATTTCTTTCAGCTGTCGGTTCGAACGCAAAGCGTCTGCAAGAAAATCCCTGCAGGATTTTCCGGTTAAAACGCCGTAGTGAGGGACCAGTAATTTCTCAATGTCCAGTTCCATCGTTCTTTTAATAAAATTCACGGACATTTCATAACCAACCAGGCAAGCGGGGGACACCAGATGTTCGGCTGCGTGGACGCCCATGGTCTCACAGGAAATCAACATTTTTCCCCGGGGAATATAGAAAGCAATGGAACATTTTGTGTGGCCGGGAGCTTCCATTACTTGAAGAGAAACATCCCCCAGATCAATCACGTCCCCTTCACGGACGGTAAGATCAATTTTAAGGTCCTCCAGTTTGTCTGTGAATTCCGTCATGCCGTAAGGCCGCGCGGCACTGGCGTTCATTTCACGCATTACGGCAATAGCCGTAGGTTTTGAAAAGATTTTTGCGGCGTAGGCACTTCCCAGAACCTTCACATTTTGAAAAGATTGACGGCAGTAAGCGCTTCCGGACGCGTGGTCATAGTGAGAATGCGTCAGAAGAACATAATCCAGAGTTCTGTTTCCAAGCAAAGTTTTTATGTTCCGAATCATTTTATCCGCGCAGAATGAAAATCCGGAATCAACCAAGGCGGCTTTCTGTTTTGTCAAAATCAGAAAAGCATCCCCGCCCGGGCAGGCGCCCACATTTGTTACTTTCATAATTTTATCCTGGTAGTTTCTTTCTGGTGAAATCATGGTTATTCCCTTTCCGTGATGAATTGTTCCGTTCTTTGCCGAATCTTAAGCGGAGACTATCCCATCTTTTGAACCGGATTTTTGCAGAATTCCTTCATGCAGCATTTGCTGCAGTCCGGATTTCTGGCGGTGCAGACGGCCCTTCCGTGCAGCACCAGGCGGTGACAGAAATCGTTGGATTCTTCGGGCGGAAGGATTTTTTTCAGCTGCATTTCAACCTTAAACGGGTCTTTGCCTTCACTCAGGCCCAGCCGGCCGCAAATGCGGATGCAGTGCGTATCCGTTACGACCGCCGGCTTCCCGTAGATGTCCCCGGCGACCAGATTTGCCGTCTTTCGTCCGACGCCGGGCAGCTTTGTCAGTTCCTCAATGGTGTCCGGTACGATGCCGCCAAAATCCGATTTGAGCATGCGGCACATGGCCAGAATATCGCGGGCCTTGGTTTTGTAGAGCCCGCAGGAATGAATGATCGGCTCGATCTCTTCCACTCCGGCGTTACAGAATGCGTCGAGATTAGGGAAGCGCTCAAACAATTCCGGTGTCACCATGTTCACACGAGCGTCGGTACACTGCGCGGAAAGCCGGGTCGCAATTAGAAGCTGCAGCGGATCGGCGTAGGTCAGGGAGCAGATTGCATCCGGGTATTCTTTTTTCAACGCTTGTATCGCAAGAACGGCACGCTGCTTTTTGGTCATTTTATCCTCCGTTTGGCAGAATGGCTTTCACTTGGTTTCAATATTTGCCTTTTCATTATAATATTTTCTTTGGCGTAAGGCAATGGCGAAACGTCCCTGTTCGCAGGGGCCTTTTTTGCAGGAACGCCGTTGCGTTTTTGCATGTTACAGGGTATAATATTGATAAATTTGTTCGGGAAAGGGTTTGAATACGATGTACAGTGATCTCATGGATACCATCGGCTTTGTTTCGCAGGCCGACCCGGAAGTCGGCACCGCGATGGCCAAGGAGCTGGGAAGACAGCAGGCTAATCTGGAGCTGATCGCGTCCGAAAATATTGTTTCTCCCGCCGTGATGGCCGCGATGGGAAGTGTCCTGACCAACAAATACGCGGAAGGTTACCCGGGAAAGCGCTATTACGGCGGATGCCAGTACGTTGACATTGTGGAGGACTTGGCACGCAAGCGCGCTTGCGAACTGTTTGGCGCGGAGCACGCCAATGTGCAGCCGCATTCCGGCGCGCAGGCAAATCTCGCGGTGTATTTCGCCCTTTTAAAACCCGGCGATACCGTCATGGGCATGAACCTTTCGGAAGGAGGCCACCTGACCCACGGCTCTCCCGTAAACATGTCCGGCAGCTATTACAATTTCGTATCCTACGGTGTCAGCCCGGAAACCGGACGGATCGATTATGAAGCGGTCTATGAAACGGCAATGAAGGTGAAACCGAAAATGATCGTGGCGGGCGCCAGCGCATATCCGCGCGTGATTGACTTTAAACGCTTCCGTGAGATCTGCGATGCCTGCGGCGCGATTTTAATGGTGGATATGGCTCACATCGCCGGGCTCGTCGCGGCCGGGGAGCATCCGAATCCGGTCGAATGGGCGCAGATTGTCACCACGACGACGCATAAAACACTGCGCGGCCCGCGCGGCGGCCTGATTCTTTGCAAGGAAGAATACGCGAAAGCGATCGACAAAGCAATTTTCCCGGGGACGCAGGGCGGCCCGCTGATGCATGTCATCGCGGGAAAGGCCGTCTGTCTGGGAGAAGCCCTGAAGCCCGAATTTAAGCAGTATGCCCACAATATTGTTGGAAATGCCCGGGCGCTTGCGGAAGGCTTGCTCAAACGCAAGGTGAAACTTGTCTCCGGCGGTACGGACAATCATCTGATGATGGTCGACCTGACCGGGCTGGAACTCACGGGCAAGGAGCTGGAGCAGCGCCTTGATTCCGTCAATATCACGGCGAACAAAAACACCGTCCCGAACGAGCAGCGCAGCCCGTTTGTCACAAGCGGCCTGCGACTGGGTACGCCGGCGGTTACCACGCGCGGCCTGGACGCGGCGGATATGGACCTCATTGCGGAATGCATCGGTCTTGCGATTTTCGATTTTGAAGCGAACCGTGAGAAAATCCGCGGAACCGTCCACGAAATCTGCTCCCGTCACCCGCTGTATGAATAATTAGCGAAAGGATGGTGCCGATGTCGGCTCCTTTAGCGGATCGGATCCGCCCGCGAAGTCTGGATGAAATTGTCGGTCAGCACCATCTGCTGGACCCCGGAAAGCCGCTCGTTCGCATCATAGAATCGGGCCAGATTCCCAATATGGTGTTTTACGGCCCGTCGGGAATCGGCAAGACAACGCTTGCGTCCATTATTGCTGCAAGAACCAGCCGGAAACTGGTCAGAATGAACGGCACCACCGCTTCCACGGCGGATATCCGGGATGTTGTGAATCAGCTGGACACCCTGGAGGCGCCGAACGGAGTTCTTTTATATCTGGACGAAATTCAGTACTTTAATAAGAAACAGCAGCAGACGCTGCTGGAATTTATTGAAAACGGGTCAATTACGCTGATTGCCTCGACGACGGAGAATCCTTATTTCTATGTTTACGGCGCGATTTTGAGCCGTTCGACAGTGTTTGAATTTAAACCGGTTCAAAAAGAGGATGTCCTCGAAGCAGTGAAGCGGGCGTTTGGAATTCTGGAGCAGGAACAGCACCGCGGAATCGAGGCGGAACCGGCCGCCCTGGATGTGATTGCCTCCGCGTGCGGCGGCGACGTCCGCAAAGCGATGAACGCAGTGGAGCTGTGCGTCTTGTCCGGTGAAGAAGGAGACGGCGTCTGTCATGTAACGGAGCAGCTTGCCAGGGACCTTACGCAGCGCAGCGCGATGAAATACGACCGCGTGGGGGATGAACATTACGATATTCTTTCCGCGTTCCAGAAATCGATGCGCGGTTCGGATCCGGACGCGGCAATTCACTATCTGGCCCGGCTGCTGGAGGCGGGGGATCTTCCCTCCGCCTGCCGCCGGCTGATGGTCTGCGCCTGCGAGGACGTGGGACTGGCCTATCCTCAGATTATCCAGATTGTTAAGGCGGCGGTGGACACGGCGCTTCAGGTCGGTCTGCCGGAGGCTCGGATTCCGCTGGCCGACGCGGTGGTTCTGGTTTGCTGTTCGCCAAAATCCAATTCCGCCTATTGCGCGATCGACGCGGCAATTGCCGACCTGCGGGCCGGAAAGTCCGGGCCGATTCCCCGGCAGCTCCAAAATAAGCATTATGACGGCGAAGACAACCCACGCAAAGGGCAGTTTTATCAATATGCCCACAATTTTCCGCATCACTGGGTACGGCAGCAGTATCTTCCGGACATCTTGAAGGACACGGTCTACTACCGGTGGGGAGACAACAAAACGGAGCAGGCCTTTCGAAAATACTGGGCGGAAATTAAAAAAGAAGAGTAAAATTTTGTTGATTTTCGGCTGGATTTGAGATATAATGGTAAAAATGCGTTTTTGGGGGCATATGGCTTGAACGATGTTATTCTGAACAGCCTTTCCTACGGCATGTATGCGATTGGCGTGAAAGACGGGGAGAAAAAATCCGCCTGCATTGCCAATACGGTCATTCAGGTCGCAAATACGCCTAACATTATTGCCGTCAGTCTGAACCACGACAATTACAGTTGCCGATGCATTCAAAAGAACGGTCTTTTTACCGTTTCCGTTCTGTCGGAGGACACTTCCGGCGCTGTGATCGGTGCTTTGGGCTTTTCTTCCGGACGCGATACGGATAAATTGAAGAACGTAAGACACCGCGTCCTTGCGGAAGGCGTTCCCGTAATTAAGGAAAATACCTGCTGCTGGTTTCTCTGCAGGGTGCTGACTTCGTCGGAAACGGCGACTCATACCGTATTTATCGCGGAAGTGATCGCAGGCAGTGAAAAGGCTGTCGGCAAACCGATGACATACGAGTATTATCACAGAGTCATTAAAGGCAGGGCGCCGAAAAACGCTCCCACCTATCGCGAAGAAAAGCAAACAACTCAGGAACAGGACGGAGAAAGCTGGGTTTGTACCGTTTGCGGCTATGTATACAGCGATCCCTTTGTTCCGTTCGAGGAACTGCCGGATGACTGGGTGTGCCCCATTTGCGGGGCGCCGAAATCGGCATTTAAACGACAGCAGTAATAGAAAAGCTCACACCGATGCATTTGTTTTGCACCGGGCGGGCTTTTTTTTTGGGCAATTTAGGGTAAAAAAGCAGTGCTTTTTACTGATATATTACGTTTGAGGAGTGTTCATTCCATGGCAAAGCATATCATTCAGGTAGAAGAAAAACCCCCTATTTTGAAAGCGATTCCGCTTTCGGTGCAGCATCTGTTCGCGATGTTCAGCGCGTCGGTCCTTGTCCCGATTTTGTTCGGCATCAGTCCGTCCGTAGTTCTTTTTATGAACGGAATCGGCACTTTGATCTACATTTTGGTAACGGGAGGGAAAGCTCCGGCATTTCTGGGTTCCAGCTTCGCTTTTCTCGCGCCGGCCGGCATCATCATAGCAACCAAGGGACTAGGCTACCCTTATGCTCTAGGCGGGTTTGTCGTTTCCGGCGCGGTGTTCTGCATCGTTGCCGTCATCATCCGTTTTTGCGGCACAAAATGGATTGACGTGATTCTGCCTCCTGCGGCGATGGGGTCTGTCGTGGCTTTAATCGGACTGGAGCTTTCCGGTTCGGCGGCCAATATGGGCGGGCTGATTTTAAGCGATACATACACACAGATTGATCCGAAAAAGATTACGGTCTTCCTGATTACGCTCGGAATGGCGGTGTTCGGCAGCGTGCTGTTCCGCAGGTTCCTCGCGGTAATCCCCATTCTGATTGCGATCCTTACCGGCTATTGTATCGCTTGGGGCATGGGAATGGTCGATTTTTCGGCGGTCGCCGCCGCGCCGGTCTTTGCCGTTCCGAATTTCCAGCCCGCCCGGTTTGACTGGAACGCCATTTCCATTATCCTGCCAGCGACGCTGGTCGTGGTCTCCGAACACATCGGCCACCAGATCGTAACCGGCAAAATTGTCGGCCGAGACCTGCTCCGGACACCCGGCCTGCACCGCACAATGTTTGGCGACGGACTGTCGACCATGATTTCCGGTCTTTGCGGCTCCGTACCGACGACAACCTATGGCGAAAATATCGGGGTTATGGCAATGACCGGCGTGTACAGCGTTTGGGTGATCGGCGGGGCAGCGGTTCTGTCCATTGCCATCTCTTTTTTGGGCAAGGTTTCCGCGGTGATTCAATCCATTCCGGGCCCGGTCATGGGCGGCGTCAGCTTCCTGCTTTACGGCATGATCGCTTCCTCCGGCGTGCGGCTGCTGGTTGATCAGAAAGTGGATTACAGCCGTTCGCGCAACCTTGCTATGACCAGCGTCGTACTCGTCACGGGCCTTTCCGGGGCGTTTGTGCAGCTATGGAAGGTCAAGCTGACGGGAATGTCCCTCGGAGCCGTGGTCGCCATGCTGCTCGGTCTGATCTTCTGGGTCATCGACCGGTTCCACGCGGCGAACGACTATGATGATTCCGCCGAAGCAGCCGAAAAACAGTCGAACTTTTACGCCGGTATTGAATAATGCTGCGGTTCATACTATAATAAAAGTGAATTGCAGCGGATTCAATTTAGGAGGTTAGCAATGGAGACAGAACTGAAAAAACAGTTGGAAATTGCCGCGTGCAAAATCCGGCTGGGCGCCGTTGAAGGCGTTTATCACGCAAAATCCGGGCATCCGGGCGGCTCTTTGTCCGCGGCGGATATTTTCTCTTATCTTTATTTTCGGGAGCTTCGGATTAATCCGAAAAATCCGAAAGAGCCCGACCGCGACCGTTTCGTTTTATCAAAGGGGCACACCTGCCCCGGACTGTACGCGGCTCTGGCGCTCAAAGGCTATTTTGCAGAGGATGAACTGAAAAAGCTGAGACAGATCGGCGCGATGCTTCAGGGGCATCCGGATATGAAGGGAACGCCCGGAATCGATATGAGCACCGGCTCGCTCGGGCAGGGGATTTCGGCTGCCTGCGGCATGGCGCTTGCCGGCAAAATGGATCGGAAGGATTACCGGGTCTATGCTCTTCTGGGCGACGGGGAACTGGAAGAGGGCCAGGTATGGGAGGCCTCCATGTTTGCCGGGCACCACAGTCTGGACAACCTGTGCCTGATTGTCGACATCAACGGCCTGCAGATCGACGGCCCGACCGCCGAAGTTGCGGGGCCTGAACCAATCGATGAGAAATTCCGCGCGTTTGGGTTTGACGTTCAAAGCATCGACGGGCACGATCTTGACGCGATTGAAAAGGCGTTTGAATACGCTAAAACCGTAAAGGGAAAACCGTCCGTGATTCTCGCGAAAACCGTCAAGGGCAAAGGTGTTTCCTACATGGAAAACAAGGCGGGCTGGCACGGCAAGGCGCCGAACGACGAGGAATACGCGGTTGCCGTGCGCGAACTGAAACAGGCCCTGGCCGGATTGGAGGCGGAATAAATGGCGGAAATGGTGAAAAAAGCGACAAGGGAAAGCTACGGAATGGCGCTTTCTCAGCTTGGGGATGAGTTCCCGCAGATCGTCGTCTTGGACGCCGACCTTGCGGAGGCGACCAAGACGGGGATTTTCAAGAAAAAGTATCCGGAGCGCTTTGTTGACTGCGGCATCGCGGAGTCGAATATGATCGGCGTCGCGGCGGGCCTTGCAACCTGCGGAAAAATTCCGTTTGCAACCTCTTTTGCCATGTTTGCGACCGGCCGTGCCTTTGAACAGGTTCGCAATTCCGTGTGCTATCCGCATCTGAACGTGAAGGTCGTGGGAACGCACGCCGGGATTTCCGTCGGAGAGGACGGCGCGACGCATCAGTGTCTGGAGGACATCGCTCTGATGCGCTCCCTGCCGGGCATGACGGTCATCAGTCCGTCGGACCACTACGAGACTCTGGCGGCGGTTCGCGCGGCAGCGGAGCATAACGGCCCTGTTTATCTTCGCCTGAGCCGCCTTGCGGTGGAAAGCTTTAATAATTCAGACGATTACCGGTTTGAACTGGGCAAAGGCGTTACGCTGCGAGACGGCAGGGACGTGACAATCGTCGCGACGGGCTTGATGGTTTCCCGTGCGCTGGAAGCAGCGAAGCTGCTGGAGCAGAAGGGAATCGATGCCCGCGTGATCAATATCCACACGATCAAACCGATCGACCGCGAACTGATTTTAAAGGCGGCAAAGGAAACCGGGAAGATCGTTACCGTCGAGGAACATAATGTGATCGGCGGGCTTGGGGATGCGGCTGCTGCCGTCCTGAGCGAAGAATGCCCGACTCCGCTGCGTAAAATCGGCGTAAACGACCAGTTTGGACATTCCGGTCCGGCGGCGGATCTTTTGGAGCAGTTCGGTCTTTGCGCTTCTCATATTGCGGAAGAGACGGAAAAGTTTTTGAAATAAACAGGTTCCACTTGCGGAACGCCGGTACGGTCGTGGGAAAAGCTTTTCCCGCGGCCGTTTTTATCACAAAAATTTCGTACAATAGGGGTGAATTGCTTGCGGCAAAATGAGACCGGCAGAATCCGGATTCTGGCGTTACTCGAGCTTCTGGATGAACTGACGGATGAAGAACATCCCCTCTCTTCCCAGGAGTTGATTGGGCTGCTGCAGGAGCAGGGGATTTCAACAGGCAGAAAAACCGTGTACAGGGACGTTTCCGCTCTGCGCGCGCACGGGTTGGAAATCCTTTTTACGCGGAAGCCGAAAGCGGGCTTTTTTCTCGCCGAACGGCGGTTTGAGCCGCCGGAGGTCCGCCTGCTGATGGATGCGGTGCAGGCCGCGCCGTTTCTTACGGAAAAAAAGACCGCGGAGCTGATGCGGAAGCTGAGCGGGCTGACGAGCGTGGCCCAAGCCGGAGAGACGGCGGGAAAAACGCACATGAATCTGCGGCCAAAATATGACAATGAGGAAATTTACTATACGATAGACGCGATCAACCGGGCCGTAGCCCAAAAGAAAAAAATCTCCTTTCTCTATCGCCGCCACGTCATCCGGGGAAACCGGGTCGTTTGGGAGGAAGGAAGAAGATTTGTAATCAGTCCGTATGCGCTGATTTGGGACAGCGACAAATATTATCTGGCGGGGAATTATGAAAAATACGACGATGTCAGCGTTTACCGTCTGGACAGGATCAAACACGCGGAGATCAGCGCGCGGACTGCGAGGCCGTTCCATGAAGTGAGCGGCTACCGGGACCGCTTCGACGCGGAAGACTACGCAGCCAAAACATTTCATTTGTACCACGGCGAGTTGCAAACGGTTGTTCTGCGCTGCGCCGACGAGGCTTTGGAGCCTTTGCTGGACAAATTCGGCGGCAACCTGAAAATTTCAGAAAGAGAAAATGGGCTTTTCCATGTGCGGGCCAAAGTATTTGCGGGCGAGGGCCTGGTGGAATGGCTGCTGCAATACGGCGACCGAATCTGCGTGCTGTCGCCGCAAAAGTTACGGGATCAGGTGGCAGAGCGGGTGCGATGCATTGGGAAAGCCTATGGGCTTTAAAGAAAGACGTGGTCGATAAAGATTTTTATTCCGATTCCGATTAGGACGGCACCGCCGAAATACTCCGCCTGGCAGGAGAAAAGCGTTCCGAATCTCTTGCCGATATAAACGCCGGTCAGACACATGAAAAAAGTAATCAGGCCGATGACGGCGACCGACACGCCCATCAAAAAAACGGTGGAAGCGCCGACCGCCGACGGAAGAATAATTCCGGTTGCGAGCGCGTCGATGCTGGTTGCCACCGCGAGCGCAACCAGAGTTTTCGGTTTGATGTCGTCCTGCCTGCGGTCATGGATTCCGCAGTATGTCTTTTTATGCGCTTCACGGATCATACCGATCCCCAGGTAGCTCAAAAGAATCAGAGCGACCCAGTGATCCACCGCGCTGATGAGGCTTTCTCCCGCTTTTCCGATCATCCAGCCGAGCAGCGGCATTACGGACTGAAACAGCCCGAAGCAAAGCGCCAGCTTCATGGCAAACCACAGCGTTACCTTTTTTGTGATAGCCCCATTCGTGATGCAGACGGCAAACGCATCCATCGCAAGGCCAAATCCAATCCCACACAGAGAAACGTAATCCATTCTTTCCCTCCGAATTCAGGCGTTAAAAATTATCATACCTTGTTTCAGATTTTCTGTCAATTCATTCGGCAAAAACCAAATTTTCAGGAGTTGTTATTGCGTTTTTTTCGCTTTCATGATAGAATGAATTACCATACGAAAGCGGGGAAACATCATGATAGCAGTCATTGATTACGGGGCCGGTAATCTACAGAGCGTTGTGAAGGCATTCCGGCATATCGGCTGTGAATGTTGCATTACAGACGATCCGGAACGCCTGGCGGAAGCGGATGCGGCAGTGCTGCCCGGGCAGGGCGCGTTCGGTGACGCGATGCGCTGCCTGGAATGCTCCAAAATGGTGGGGCCGACGCTGGATTTTATTCGTTCCGGAAAGCCTTTTCTCGGAATCTGCGTGGGGCTGCAGCTTCTGTTCGAAAGCAGCGAGGAATCGCCCGGGGTACGCGGACTTTCCGTTTTCCCGAGCAAAATTCTTCGCATCCCCGACGCCCCCGGGCTAAAAATTCCGCATATCGGATGGAACAGTTTAAACCTGTTTCGCGAAGATGCTTTATTTGAAGGTTTGAAGGAAAATCCGTTTGTTTATTTTGACCATTCCTATTACTTAAAAACCGACGACCGCGGTCTTGTTGCCGCCACGGCGGATTATGGAGCGGAACTGGATGTGGCAATCCACAGCGGCAATGTCTTTGCCACGCAGTTTCACCCGGAAAAAAGCGGGGCGACGGGGTTGCGGATGCTCCGAAATTTTGCCCTGCCGCTGAAATCGGAGGGCTGACGATGTACGCGAAACGAATTATTCCATGCCTTGATGTAAAGAACGGTCGTGTGGTCAAGGGAATGGAGTTTGTCAATCTGCGCGACGCGGGCGACCCGGTGAGAGCTGCGGTGGAGTATGACCGGCAGAGCGCGGACGAACTGGTTTTTTTGGATATCACCGCTTCCTCGGACGCGAGAAACATTATCATCGACCTGGTCGGGCAGGTGGCAAACAGCATCTTTATTCCGTTTACTGTCGGCGGCGGAATCCGCACGGTTGAAGATTTTACGGCTCTGCTCCGTGCCGGGGCGGACAAGGTTTCCGTGAATTCCGCCGCAATTCAGAATCCTGGCCTGATTTCCGCGGCAGCCGAAAAATTCGGCAGCCAGTGCGTTGTCTGCGCAATCGATGCGAAGCGGCGCGCGGAGGGCGGCTGGGCGGTTTACCGCAACGGCGGCAGGGTTAACACGGGGATGGATGCCGTAGAGTGGGCGCAGGAAGCGGCGCGGCGCGGCGCGGGGGAAATCCTGCTGACCAGCATGGACTGCGACGGCGTGAAAAACGGGTATGATCTGGAACTGACCGCGGCCGTATCCGAAAAGGTTTCCATTCCGGTGATTGCATCCGGGGGAGCAGGGAAGCCGGAGCATTTCTATGACGCTTTTACCCGCGGAAAAGCGGATGCCGTGCTGGCGGCGTCTTTGTTTCACTTTGGTGAAATCCGGATTCCGGATCTGAAAGACTACCTTTCGCAGCGCGGAATTCCGGTCCGAAAATAAAATTGCAGAAAAAAGGGATGAGAGCCGCATCAGGCTCTCATTTTTTATGGATAGAACGTCCCCGTACGGCATAAGAATTAGTATGAAATTGGAGGTGCTGGAAATGAAGTTGAAAAAAATGTCGGCCTGCCTGCTTGCGGCCATGGCCGTACTTTTCAGCCTGCCGCTGGGGGCTTCGGCGATGTCGGAAGAGGAAGTCAAGGCGCCTTCCGCCGTGCTGATGGAGGCACAGACCGGCAAAGTCCTGTACGAGAAAAACGATCATGAGCAGCGCGCATGCGCTTCCATTACCAAGGTTATGACGCTGCTGCTTGTGATGGAAGCGATCGACAGTGGAAAAATCGGCATGGACGATACCGTGACGGCAAGTGAACACGCGGCTTCGATGGGCGGTTCCGACATCTGGCTGGAGCCTGGCGAAAGCATGACGGTGGACGACATGCTCAAGGCGACGGTGATTGCCAGCGCCAACGATGCGGCGGTGGCTTTGGCGGAATATGTCGCGGGGAGCGAGGACGAGTTTGTCGCGCAGATGAATCAGCGTGCCAAAGAGCTTGGAATGAAAGACACTGTCTTTAAAAACGTCAACGGCCTTGACGAAGACGGGCATGTAACATCCGCCTACGATATCGCGCTGATGTCAAAAGAATTAATCAAGCACAAAAAAATCTACGACTACACGAAAACGTGGATGGATAATGTTAGGGGTGGAAAAACCCAGTTGGTTAACACCAACAAGCTTTTGAAAAGCTACAAAGGAATCACAGGACTGAAAACCGGCACAACCGGCAAGGCTGGCAGTTGCATCTCCGCGACGG
Organism: Caproicibacter sp.; assembly: GCF_046707225.1. Taxonomy (NCBI): domain Bacteria; kingdom Bacillati; phylum Bacillota; class Clostridia; order Eubacteriales; family Acutalibacteraceae; genus Caproicibacter; species Caproicibacter sp. The sequence continues at coordinate 59,332 of NZ_JBJKOP010000029.1, forward strand.
CGGAGAGGGACGGGGTCAGTCTCATCGCGGTGGTTCTCGGAAGCTCCAGCACATCCGACCGCTTTAAAGCAGCTTCAACCCTGCTGGATTACGGCTTCGCCAACTGGTCGGTCGTCAAACCGCAGATACCGCCGGAAGCAAACGTGCCGATCGTTGTGGAAAACGGCATGAACGCGGTTGTGGAGCCCAATGTTAACAGCAATGAGAGTATTCTGGTTCCAAAGGGAAAGGCCGGGGATGTGAAATCCAAGGTTTCTCTCAACAGCGAAATTCGCGCGCCGGTGGAGGAAGGGCAGGTGCTCGGTAAAATCACCTATTCGTTGAATAATGAGGTTTTAAAGGAATCGGAAATCCGCGCAAAGAAAGCGGTGGAGGCGATTACGTTTACCTCGGCGTTCTTCCTGCTGCTCCGTTTGGCCATGATGGACCCGTAAAATTCTTAATTTTTCCTGAATAATGTTAATCCGCCTTGCAAACTCAGCCCGCCTATTGTAAAATATAGTTGCAAGAACTGCAATAGGTAGGGGGAAAAGAAATGTCTGTTAAAATTGATTTGCACCATCTAACAGGTTTTATCGACGATAGTGAATTTACGGCAATCGCTCCTCAGGTACGTCTTGCGCAAGAAACGCTTTCTAACGGGACCGGCGCCGGCAGCGACTTTCTGGGCTGGTTGGATCTGCCGGTAAAATATGACCGGGAAGAATTCGCCCGCATTCGTGCTGCGGCGGATAAAATCCGTTCCGATTCGGAAGTCTTTGTAGTCATCGGCATCGGCGGCTCTTATCTTGGGGCGCGTGCTGCGATTGAGTATCTGCAGTCCCAGAACTACAACAGCCTGAAAAAAGCCGGCCCTCAGATTTATTTTGCCGGCAACAGTTTAAGTCCTTCCGCCCTTTCTGAAATCTTGGAGCTTTGTGGGGAGAAGGACTTTTCTATTAATGTGATTTCCAAATCCGGCACCACCACGGAGCCGGCGGTGGCATTCCGCGTCTTCCGCGGCCTGCTGGAAAAGAAATACGGCAAAAAGGGCGCTGCGGAACGGATTTACTGCACAACCGACCGTGCCCGGGGGACGCTGAAACAGCTTGCGGACCGCGAAGGATTTGAAACCTTCGTCGTCCCGGACGACGTCGGAGGCAGATATTCGGTTCTGACTGCCGTCGGCCTTTTGCCGATCGCGGTGGCAGGCGCCGATATCGGCGAACTGATGGCAGGCGCCGCCGAAGAGCGGTCCGAACTGACCGGCGATCCCGCGTCCGACGATTCCTGTCTGTATGCCGCGGCCAGGAACATCCTGTACCGAAAGGGGAAGGAGACCGAAATCCTCGTCAGCTATGAACCGCGTTTTCAGATGATGTGCGAATGGTGGAAGCAGCTCTGCGGAGAAAGCGAGGGAAAGAATGGCAAGGGGCTTTTCCCGGCTTCTGTCGTGTTCTCCACCGACCTGCATTCCATGGGGCAGTATATTCAGCAGGGAAAGCGAAACCTGTTTGAAACCGTGGTCCTGGTCGACAAACCGGCCGCCGACCTCACAATCGGAGAAGATGCCGACAATGCGGACGGCTTGAATTTCCTTTCGGGGAAGAAAATGTCCTTTGTCAACCAAAAGGCATTTGAGGGTACGGTGCTTGCCCATACGGACGGCGGCGTTCCCAACATTGTCATCCGAGTCCCTGATTTTTCAGAAAAATCCCTGGGCGGACTGATCTATTTCTTTGAACGTTCGGTTGCCGTTTCCGGCTATCTTTTGGGGATCAATCCTTTCGACCAGCCCGGCGTGGAAAGCTACAAGAAAAACATGTTTGCTCTTTTGGGCAAGCCGGGTTATGAAAACGAAAAAGCTGTATTGGAAGCCCGACTGAAATAAGCCCGGTTGTTTTACCGGGGACGCAAAAATTATATAGGAGGAGCATCATCATGATTAATGTTATCGTAGGAAAAAAGGGGTCCGGAAAAACCAAAAAGCTGATTGAGCGCGCTAACGAATCGGTTTCGAAATCCAGCGGCAATGTCGTTGTGATTGAAAAGGGCAATAAACTGACCTATGATATTTCCCACGACGTACGGCTGATTGATATTGATGAATACGGGATTCAGGGAGCGGATGCACTTGGCGGGTTTATCTGCGGCATTTGCGCCGGCAACTATGACGTAACGGATATCTATGTGGACTCCACGCTGAAAATCATCGGACAGGATATGAGCGGCCTCACCTCTTTCGCGGAGAAAATGGATGCGTTATCCTCTCTGTCCAACATTAAAATTACACTTTTGATTTCTGCGGACGAGAGTATTCTGCCGCAGGAAATCAAGGCGGTTTCCGCTGTGGTCTGAGGGTCAAGCGACAAAAATGTGCCGGAGACCAGTGCTCCGGCACATTTTCTTGGGAAAAAAACCGAACCCATAAATTTTTATTGACAAAAGAGGGAAAAATCTCTATAATTAAGAACTGTAGCGCCGAGGTGGAGTATGCTGCTGGATTTAAAAAAAATATTCTCTCAGGAAAGTGAAAGTTGCTCATTCGATTACAGCATGGACCTGTCTTCTACCGGATTAAACGGTGTTTTTCCGTTTGTTTCCCCGGTGGCGGTGAAAGGTATCGTTGAGAGCCGTGATGGTTCCGCAAGGTTGAAGGCGAACGTTTCGTTCGATTTTTCAATTCCATGCGACCGCTGTACGGAACGGATCGACAGGCACTATGATTTTGCTTTTTCCCATGTTCTTGTCCGTTCTCTTGAAAACAACGAGGACGACGACCGGTTTATCGAGGTTCGGGATGAAAAACTGGATCTGGACAAACTGATGCGGGAAGATATTCTGCTTGAACTTCCGACCAAATTTTTATGCAGCGACGACTGTAGGGGACTGTGCCCGATCTGCGGGAAAAACCTGAATGAGGGGCCCTGCGATTGCGGCGGGCATCCCACGGATCCCCGGCTGGAAGTTTTGGAAAAACTGCTTCATTAATGGAATAGATCTTGTAAGGAGGTGCTGAGGATGGCGGTACCAAAAAGAAAACAGTCGAGCGCCAGACAGAACAAAAGGCGTTCCAATGTTTGGAAAATTAGCGCGCCCGCTCTGGTAAAATGCCCGAAATGCGGAGAACTGACAGTCCCGCATAAAGTATGCGGCAACTGCGGTTACTACAATGGCAGGGAAGTAATTAAAAAGGAAGCGTAATTCGTTTCCGTTTTAGAAAGTCAGAGAAGGAGCAATCCTTCTCTTCTTTTTTGTCTGCGGGACTGCCCAAAATGCCGGACCAAGGCAAAATTCCCCGATTCATAGTTTTTCGGGGGCTGGAAAAAATGATAAGCAGGGAGGGGTAATCAATTATGGCTTTACCGGTAGTCGCGATAGTCGGCCGGCCGAACGTCGGCAAGTCGACTCTTTTTAATAAACTTGCGGGGCAGCGCCTTTCCATTGTAGATGATACGCCCGGCGTGACTCGTGACCGTGTGTACGCGGAAAGCGAATGGGAATCCCGTCGGTTTTCCATTGTGGACACGGGCGGCATCGAACCGGGCGAGGATGTGATTCTTGCTCAGACAAGGGCGCAGGCGCGCCTTGCAATGGAAGCGGCCGACGTAATCGTTTTTGTGACGGATGTTCGCACCGGGCCGGTTGCCGCCGACCACGAGATCGCCGCCATGCTGATGAAAAGCGGAAAGCCCGTCGTGCTGTGCGTCAATAAATGTGACAGCATCGGCGATCCGCCGGCCGAATTCTACGAGTTTTACAATCTGGGGCTGGGCGACCCCGTTGGGGTGTCCTCAGTTCACGGACATGGTACCGGCGACCTTTTGGACCGCGTGGTTTCATTATTTCCGGATCAAAACGGCGACGCGGGGCCCGATGAGATGATCCGGGTCGCTGTGATCGGCAAGCCGAATGCCGGAAAATCGTCGCTGGTCAATAAAATTGCCGGTGAAGAGCGCTGCATTGTTTCCGACGTGGCCGGAACAACGCGTGACGCGGTGGACATCGCCGTGGAAAATGAATTCGGCCGTTTTCTTCTGATTGATACCGCGGGCCTTCGCCGCAAAAGCAGGGTGGACGATAATATTGAGCGGTACAGCATGTTGCGCGCGCAGATGGCGGTGGAGCGCTCGGACGTGTGCGTCATTATGATCGACGGCACCGTCGGATTTACGGAACAGGATTCCAAAGTTGCCGGCATGGCTCATGAGGCGGGCAGGGCCTGCGTCATTGCCGTGAACAAATGGGACGCGGTAGAAAAAGACGGTTATACAATGAACGCGTACGAGAAAAAGCTGCGGGAAGATTTTTCCTTTATGTCGTACGCCGGGATTCTTTTTATTTCCGCGAAGACGGGCCAGAGGCTGGATCGGTTGTTCCAGGCGATTCGGGAGGCGTCGGCGTCCAATACCCGCCGCGTTGCAACCGGGATGCTGAACGAAGTGCTGGCACAGGCGGTCGCGAGGGTTCAGCCGCCGACGGATAAGGGACGCAGGCTGAAGATTTACTATATGACCCAGGTTTCCATTCAGCCGCCAACCTTTGTGTTTTTTGTCAATTCCAAGAAACTGTTCCATTTTTCCTATCAGCGTTTTCTGGAAAATATGATTCGTGATACCTTTGGGTTCGAGGGAACCCCGATCCGTTTCCTGATCCGCGAGCGCGGCGAAAAATAGAGCGCCGCCATGCCTTTTGCCGCGACATAGCCGATATTGATCTGTTTAGAAAGGCCGCATCGACAGATGTTTCTGTCGACACGGCCTTCTGATAATCGGCTATGAAATTATTCGCACTCCCGAAGGAAACCTCAAGGGAAACGGCATGAAAAAAGGAACCGTAATCACGGTTCCTTTTACTTTTCTATTATTTATTTAGAAAACGAGGTCAGCATCAGACAGCGCGGGTCACTTTGCCGGAACGAAGGCAACGGGTGCAGGCGTAAATACGTTTGGGAGAACCATTAACGATCGCCTTGACACGCATTACATTGGGCTTCCAGGTACGGTTGGAACGCCTGTGAGAATGGGATACCTTGATGCCGAAAGCAATGTCCTTGCCGCAGATTTCACATTTTGCCATAGGTCTGCACCTCCTTTAAAGGGCTTTTCATCGCAACAGTATTATGTTATCAGATTTATCCTGCAAATGCAAGCTTTTTTTCCTGTTTTTCCGCTGAAAAAAGTGTTTTTGCCGGTTTTGCCCGAAAATCCATGCGCCGCTTGCCTTTTTATCCTCTCCGTATTATAATCATAAGCAAAGTAAGGAGAATGTTTATGCTGATTGATCTATTAAGAAATCTTTTTTCCGGCGGATCCGTGGATTTGATGTCTGTCATTTCCCAGATTTTTGCAACGCTGTTCATTATTTTCTGCATTCTTCCCCTGCATGAATTCGCGCATGGTTGGGCTGCCGGAAAACTGGGCGACCACACCGCGAAATACAGCGGACGCCTGACACTGAATCCTCTTGCGAGCTTTGACCCGATCGGCTCGCTTTTCCTTCTTTTGTTCGGCTTCGGATGGGCCAAGCCTGTTCCGGTCGACTCCCGCTATTTTAAAAATCCGAAACGAGATATGGCGCTGACCGCCGTGGCAGGGCCGCTCGCCAATTTTCTGGCTGCATGGGCGGGCGGACTGATTTACTTCGGCCTGATCTTTGTAGGCAAAGTCGCCATGCCGAGTTTCCTGTATATTTTCTTTTCGGCATACATCAATATCAATGTTGCGCTGGCGGTTTTCAACCTTTTGCCAATTCCTCCGCTCGACGGTTCGAAAATTCTTGGTGCCTTTCTTTCCAGCCGCGCTTTGTATAACTATTACCGTTACCAGAATATCATTGTCATGGTTGCGTTTGTCGTCCTGTTCAGCGGAATGCTTGACGGGCCCATCTGGGCGCTGGTAAACCTGGGAATGAACGGTGTTGAGTGGCTTTCGCTTCTTCCGTACCGGTTATTCGGACTTGTATAAATATATTGTGCAATGATGGATAAAATATGTTATAAACTGGAAACGTTTGAGGGACCTCTCGATTTGCTCCTGACGCTGATTGCAAAAAACAAGCTCGACATTTTTGACATACAAATTACAGAACTGGTGAATCAATATCTGGAGCAGGTAGAGGCGATGCGGGGACAGGAAATGGACGTGTCCAGCGAATTTCTGGAAATGGCCGCCAGACTGATTTATATCAAGACCGTTTCGCTTTTGCCGAAGCATGAGGAGGCCGAACAGCTTAAACGGGAGCTGAGCGGCCAGCTGATTGAGTACAGGGACTGCAAACGTGTGGCCGCCATGCTGGGGGAGCGGTTCAGCTTTGACTCTTATCCCCGTGAGCCGGAAAAAATCGAACCGGACCGCAGATACCGGGGCCACCATACTCCGCGGGAGCTTTATGCGGCGTATCTGAGCGCGGCGGGCCGGGGGAAGCGCTTTCTTCCTCCGCCTCAGGAGGCTTTTACCGCGATTGTTTCCCACAGGATTGTTTCCGTATCTTCGCGTATCATTTTTGTGCTGCGCAGGCTCCGGCAGAGGAGCATTCAGAGCTATACGGCTTTATTTGACGGCATCCTGGATCACTCGGAACGTGTGGCGACCTTTCTCGCCGTTCTGGAACTGATCAAAGGAAAGCGGGTCCACCTGAACGGGGAACGAAATCCGGAAGTGAAACTGATAAACGGCGGTGTAAAGCATGGAGATTAAAAAGCTTCAGGGGGCCATTGAAGCGATTCTGTTCGCCAGTGGGGAAGCGGTTTCTCTTGACCGCATCGCGGAAGCATTGGAAATAGACCGGGCGACGGCGGGCAAGATGCTGGAGAACCTTGCGGACCGGTACCGCACCGAGCATGGAGGAATCCGTATCGTACGGCTGGACGGCGGGTATCAGATGTGCACGAACCCGGAACATGCCGCTGCGGTGCGCGCCGCGCTTGAAATCCGCCGCAATATGCCGTTGACTCAGGCGGCGCTGGAGGTGCTGGCTGTCGTTGCCTACAACCAGCCGGTGTCTAAGGCGTTTGTGGAACAGGTGCGCGGGGTGGACTGCTCCGCGGTCATCAGCGGCCTCGTTTCAAAAGGCCTGGTCGAAGAACGGGGCAGACTGGAACTGCCGGGCCGTCCGCTTCTTTACGGCACCACCACGGATTTTCTGCGGTGCCTCGGAATTTCTTCCCTTGCCGAGCTGCCGCAGCCGCAGAAGGAGCAGCTTCAGGAGGAAACGGACGCTGAGGGCAGCCGGGAAGAAGTTCTTCAGCAGGGAGAAGGAACAGCCGAATGACCGGATTGATCATAACGGGAATTGTTCTTTCTCTGTTTGCGGTGCTGCTCTTTTGTTCCGTTTTTGTTGAGGCAAATTTTGAAGAGGAATTTTCCGCGCGGATTGGATTCCTTTTTCTGCACTACCGCCTTCTGCCCCGTCCGGAGGAGAAGCCGACCGAACCAAAGGTACAGAAGAAGGAGAAACCTGCGCCCGAAGAAAAACCCTCTAAGATAAAAGAGCTATTTCGCCAGAAGGGCCTTGGCGGTTTTTTGGAGCTTCTGAAGGCGTTTACCAGTGTGGCGTACACAAGTGCGAAGAAACTGCTTTCCCACACGATAGTCCGAAAGCTCTCCCTTGATCTTACCGTCGGCGGAGACGACGCTGCGCAAACGGCTTTGAACTACGGAAGAGCATGCGGTGCCGTATCGACCGCGCTGACGGCTCTGCTTTCCGTCGCAAACTGCAAAGAGCGGAATGTTACTGTCGCTCCGGATTTTCAAAATGGAGAAAACAGAGTAAGGTTTCGCGTCCGGGCCACGGTCAGGCTGTTTTTTCTCTTTTCCGCCGCGCTGTCGGCTCTGACTGGCTTTATCAAAGTGTATTTAAAATATAGAAAAAAATCCGGACATCCGGATCAGAAAGAAAAGGCGGTGCTTTAATAATGGCTGACCATCCGATTGAAGGCATGATGGATACAACGCTGGAAAAAATCAAACAAATGGTAGACGTAAATTCGGTGATCGGCGACCCGATTACGACGCCGGACGGGACGGTGATCGTCCCTATCTCAAAAATCAGTTACGGTTTTGCTTCCGGCGGGTCCGATTTTCCGGGGAAAGCCCCCGAAAAACAGCTGTTTGGCGGCGCGTCCGGTGCCGGCGTCACCATTAATCCGGTTGCGTTTTTAACAATTTCGAACGGGGGCGTCAAGCTGCTGCGCGTCGACCCCGGCAACACATCGGTAGATCGCATGATCGATCTGGCCCCCGAGCTGATCGACAAGGTGTCTTCCGTATTCCATAAGGACGGCAAAAAAGAGAAAACGGAAAAGCATTCCGTTCCGGCCGAAGAAATGGCCGGGGATCCCCAAATCTAAAATTGAATGGTATCGCATCAACCGCCTGCATATAAATAAACCGGCAGGTGGTTGATTTGTTAAAAAAAGCGATTTCTATTTTCCTTGCCGCCCTGACGGCGGCTTCTTTTTCCTGCCCGGCCGGCGCTGAGACTTCCCCCTCCGTGTCGGCAAAATCGGCTGTGGTGATCAGCGCTGCCGACGGGCGGGCCCTGTATGAAAAAAACAGTCATGAAAAGCTTCCGATTGCGAGCACGACAAAAATCATGACGGCTCTTCTTACCCTGGAAGCCGCTTCTCGAAATGACAGGACGGTGCTGATCACGCCGGAAATGGTTCGCGTGGAAGGATCCTCCATGGGGCTGAAAGCCGGTGATAAGCTCACTCTGACCGCGCTTGCGGAAGGGATGCTTTCCGTGTCGGGAAACGACGCGGCAAATTCCGCCGCGATCGCCGTGGGTGGCTCCACTGAAAGATTTGCTGCGCTCATGAATCAAAAGGCGGCTCAGCTAGGCCTGTCCGAAACACATTATGTCACCCCGTCCGGGCTGGATAATGCGGAGCATTATTCCTCGGCGGGTGATCTGGCGAAGCTGACCGCGGCGGCGCTGAAGAATCCGGAATTCGCAAGGATCGTATCGCAGAAAAAAATACGGGTCCGGTTTTCCGACCCCGACCGAACCGTGACTTATACGAATCATAATAAGCTTTTAAGCATGTACGACGGCTGCAACGGGGTCAAAACAGGTTTTACAAAAAAGTCCGGACGCTGCCTTGTTTCGGCAGCGCAGCGCGACGGTGTGCAGTTGGTTGCCGTTACCCTTAGCGATCCGAACGACTGGGAGGATCACGAAAAGCTGCTGGATTATGGGTTTTCCAGACTGACCCGTTTTCAGGCGGATGATTCTGAATTCCGTCTGAATCTCCCCGTGGTCGGCGGGAACGCGGGCAGCGTTTCGGTTTTGGGCACGGCGGGTGCAGCCGCGCTCCTGCCGCCCGACGAGGTGCAGAACCTTCGCCGCACGGTTGAACTGCCGCAGTTTTTATATGCTCCGGTCAAGCGGGGGCAGATTCTCGGGCTTGTCCGGTATCAAAACGAAACCGGCACGGTTTCGACCACAAAGCTGTTAGCCAGCGGGGATGTTTCCCGCCAAGCGGTGAAAAAGAATATCTTTGAAAAACTATGGGACCGGATCCGCTTTTTGTTTTCGGTCTGAAGGATGTGCAAATCAATTGGGCGAAAAAATCAGACTGCAGAAACTGCTTTCGGAAGCCGGAGTCGCTTCCCGCAGGAAAGCGGAAGAATTAATCCTTGCGGGCAAAGTCCGTGTAAACGGCGTTGTCGCTGAAATAGGCGGCCGGGCAGACCCCGGCAGGGACCGGATTACCGTGGATGGAAAACCGCTTGAAACCAAGGTGGAAAGGGTATATCTGATGCTCCACAAGCCTCGGGGATACATCACCACAATGAGTGACGAAATGGACCGCAAATGCGTGGCCGAACTGGTGCGGGATGTGCCGGAACGCGTATTCCCGGTCGGCAGGCTCGACCGGGAATCGGAGGGGCTCCTTCTAATGACAAACGACGGTGAGTTTGCCAACTCGATGATGCATCCGTCGCATCATGTTCCGAAGGTATACCGTGTAACCGTGCGTCCTTTAGTAACGGAAGAACAGCTGGTTCAGCTGTCAACCGGAATGGTGATCGACGGAAGAAAAACGGCGCCCGCCGTTGTGCATGTTCTTTCTCAGGAACCCGGGCGAGCCGTGCTGGAGATTATCCTCAGAGAAGGGCGGAACCGTCAGATCCGGAAAATGTGCGAGCAGCTTGGACTGGATGTTGCGCGTCTGCGCCGTACCGCAGTCGGCTTTTTAAAGCTCGGCATGCTTCCGCCCGGAAAGTGGCGTCTGCTGACCGGTGAAGAGGTTCGGCGCCTGACAGGGCCGGCTGCTCCGGTTCGGAAAGCCACTTCCGTTTCAAAATCTTCGCGCGAGAAAAGAAATCCTGTTCCAAGAGGCGGGAAAGGCCGTTAAATCCGCTCCCGGGGCAAGAATGACTTGCCAATTAACTGGGAATCGTTTATAATGAATACAATTATTTTTTTCTTGAACAGGTGGGAAATCTCGAAAACGGAGGAATGGAAATGAAGAATGTCGGTCATGCCGAAACAGCGCAGTCGGGGCAGGATATGAAGCACACCAAGGGCTATCTGCGTATTGTTTCGCTGCTTGACGATGGAAGCTTTCATGAGGTAGACGGCCTTGCGAAATCTCAGGGCGGGTATGCGGAAGCGGTGGTTGGTTACGGCACTGTGGAGGGAAGCCCGGTTTGCGTCTTTTCTCAGAACAGCGATGTAGATGGGGGAGCCATGTCGAAAGCACAGGCCTCCAAAATAAAAAAGATTTATCATCTGGCTGTCAAAACAGGAACTCCGGTCGTGGGCATTTTTGATTCCGCCGGAGGGCGTTTGAACGAGAATGGAGACATCCTCGAGGCTTACGGTGAAATTCTGCTGCACGCCAACAATCTTTCCGGCGTGGTGCCGCAGATTTCTGTGGTCCTGGGTCCCTGCACGGGCACGTCGGCGATGATCGCTGCCGGAGCGGACTTTGTCGTGATGTCGGACAAGGGGGAACTCACCATCGCGACGAACGGCGAGGACGGTACGGCAAAAGAAGCGGAAAAGCTCGGCCTGTGCCAGATTGCCGCGGCGGATGAAACGGAAGCAATTAAGGCCGCGCACAGACTTCTTTCCATGCTTCCATCCAACAATCTGTCCTCCGCGCTGCTGTCCGAGGGCGCGGGAGCTCCTGGGGGGACTCCCTCCGCGAGCGAAACGGACGCCGGTAAATTGATCGGCTCCATCTGCGACGGCGGGGAATTTTTGGAGCTTAGCCCCCAATTCGGCTGTTCCGCAGTAACGGGGCTGGCCTATATGGGCGGTTCCGTCGCGGGCTTTACGGCCCTTTCGGGCGTGATAGATCCCGATTCCTGCTCCAAGGCGGCGCGCTTTCTGCGGTTCTGCGATTCATTTTCCATTCCGGTTATTACAATTGTGAATGCGGAAAAATTCGAATCGCTTCGGGAAGCTTCCAAGCTTTCCAGCGCTTATTCGGAAGCCACGACCGCAAAGATCACGGTTGTGACCGGCTCGGCGTACGGCCCCGTTTATATCGCCATTGCGGGAAGAGGGGCCGGCTCGGACTTTACACTGGCATGGCCGGACGCCGTCGTTTCGGCGATTTCTCCGGAAACGGGAGCGGTTTTCCTTTGGAACGACCGTCTTGCCGGGTCGGAAAATCCGGTGGAAGACCGGAAAAAACTGATTGAAGAGTACAGAAAAACAGAAGCTTCCGCGCAAAAAGCCGCAGCGGATGGAATCATTGAAGCAGTTGTTGCTCCGGAAAAAACGCGCGCGGAAATTCTGGCGGGTTTGGACATGCTCAGCGGAAAACGGGTATCCACCCTGCCGAAAAAGCATGCCGATATTCAGCTTTAATTGAGAAGGACAGGGGGATCTATCAGTATGAAAAATCTTAGAATTACGGTAAATGGTACGGCGTATGACGTTCAGGTGGAAGAACTTGGCGCAACTGCGGCGCCCGCACCGGCTGCACCTGCTCCCGTGGCTGCACCTGCTCCCGCTCCCGCACCCAAAGCGGCCGCTCCCGCTCCGGCAAAGGCCGCGCCTGCTCCGAAGCCAGCGGCGCCTGCCGGCGGAGAGACGATTTCCAGCCCGATGCCCGGGACTATTGTCTCGGCAAACGTAAAACCGGGCCAGAGTGTCAAAAAGGGCGATGTCCTGGTTGTTCTGGAAGCCATGAAGATGGAAAACGAGATTATGGCGCCGCATGACGCGCAGGTCGCATCCGTTCTGGTGAATAAAGGGGACAGCGTTGAGAGCGGGACCCCCCTTGTTACCCTCCAGTAAGGGGGCTGAGCAATGAATAAGAAAATTGGAATTACAGAAGTTGTTCTGCGCGACGCGCACCAGTCTTTGCTGGCAACCCGCATGCCGCTTTCCGACATGCTGCCGATCCTTGGCAAAATGGATCAGGTGGGTTTCTATTCTCTGGAGTGCTGGGGCGGCGCTACCTTCGACGCCTGCCTTCGCTTTCTGAATGAAGATCCGTGGGAGCGTTTGAGAATCATCCGTAAAAATTGCCCCAACACCAAGCTGCAGATGCTGTTCCGCGGGCAGAATATGCTTGGTTACCGTCATTATGCGGATGATGTTCTGGAGTATTTTGTACAGCGTTCGGTTGCCAACGGCATCGATATTATCCGTATTTTTGACGCGCTCAACGACATCAAAAACCTCAACGTAGCTATCAAGGCCGCGAAAAAGGAAGGCGCTCATGCCCAGGTGGCAATCTCCTATACGACGGGCCCGGTATTTACCGAAGAGTATTATGTCGATTACGCGAAAAGAATTGAGGACGCCGGCGCGGACTCCATCTGCATTAAAGACATGGCCGCCCTTCTGACGCCGTATAAGACCTATGACCTGGTCAAGGCAATCAAATCGGCGGTAAAGATCCCGGTTCAGCTGCATACGCACTATACGTCCGGTCTTGCTTCCATGTGCGAACTCAAAGCCGTGGAGGCCGGAGTGGATCTGCTGGACACCGCCATGTCGCCGCTCGCGCTGGGTACGTCCCATGCGCCGACGGAATCCATGGTCGCCGCTCTCAAAGACACGCCGTATGACACGGGGCTTGATTTGATTCTTCTCAATGAAATCCGCGAGTATTTCATGATTCTGCGCGATAAATATATTAAAAGCGGGCTTATTGACCCCAAAATGCTTGCGACCAATACGAAAGCTCTGGTTTATCAGGTGCCGGGCGGGATGCTGTCAAACCTGCTGTCGCAGTTAAAGCAGGCGGGCAAGGAGGACCAGTTCGAAGCGGTTCTGGAAGAGGTTCCGCGCGTTCGCAAAGACGCCGGGTATCCGCCGCTGGTCACGCCGACCTCCCAGATTGTAGGCACACAGGCGGTGTTTAATGTCATTACCGGAGAACGGTATAAGATGTGCACCAATGAATTCAAAGATCTGGTCGCCGGGAAATACGGGACGACTCCCGTCCCTGTCGATGACGCGTTCGCCAAAAAAATAATCGGGGACGCTCCGCGGATCACCTGCCGTCCGGCGGATCTTCTCAAACCGGAGCTCGAAAGCCTGAGAAAGGAATGCGCCGAGTGGACCGAACAGGAGGAAGACGTGCTTTCCTATGCGCAGTTCCCGAAGGTTGCGACGGACTTCTTTAAAAAGCGTGCCGAAAAAAAGTACGGGATTGACGGAAAACATGCCGATCGGAAGGAAATGATTCATCCCGTCTGAGTTTGATTTTTCAGCTCCGTGTTTCTTTTTCACGGGGCTGTTTTTTTATATTCCGGCTTTTTGGAACCGCAGTTGACAATATGGTCGGAAAGCTGATAAAATAAATAGGATTATGATTTGTTTCTGAATAAGTTTTTTTCATTATCACTATGATTCATTTAGGAAGAATACAGAGATGAGATGATAAGTTTGATTAAGAGCATGACCGGCTTTGGCAGAAGTGAAAAAATCGTCGGCGGGCGGGATATCGCGGTTGAAATCCGATCCGTCAATCACCGGTATTTCGATTATTCTTCCCGCATCAGCCGCGGGTATGGTTTTCTGGACGCCAAGCTGAAGTCTTTTCTTCAGGTCAGGGTTGCGCGGGGAAAAATCGACCTTTATGTTTCGGTTGAAACACTGGAAAGCGCTGATGCCGAGGTGCTGGTCAATCATTCCCTGGCGTCGGGTTACATTGCCGCTCTGCGCGATCTTCAAAAGCGCTACGGCCTGCGCGACGACCTGTCGGTGATGACGGTGGCCCGTTATGCCGACCTCTTTACGGTGCATCAGGCTCCTGAAGATGAGGAGGAAATTTGGGCGGCCGTCCGTGGGGTTGCCGAAGAAGCGTTCCAGTCCTTTTCCGCAATGCGGCAGGCGGAGGGGAGCCATTTGAAAGACGATTTCCTGAACCGGACCAAAACGGTTCTGGAGCTTGTCGGTCAGGTGGAGGAAAGGTCGCCGAAAACGGTGACGGAATACCGGGAAAAGCTGCTCCAGCGGCTGCATGAGATGCTGACGGATGTGAACATTGATGAGCAGAGGATTCTGACGGAGGCCGCGGTTTACGCCGACAAGGTCTCCGTGGCGGAGGAAACGGTTCGTCTGCGCAGCCATATCAGCCAGTTTCATTCCATGTTGGAATCCGGTGAGGCAATCGGCCGCAGGCTCGATTTTCTGGTCCAGGAGATGAACCGGGAGGCGAACACCATCGGTTCCAAATGTGTTGACGCCGAAATTGCTCATCTGGTTGTAGACATGAAGGCTGAAATAGAAAAAATCCGTGAACAGGTCCAAAACGTCGAATAGAAAAAGCAAAAGGGGATTATTATGAAGTTGATCAACATCGGTTTTGGCAATATGGTTTCCGCCAATCGCCTGGTTGCCATTGTCAGCCCGGAATCGGCTCCGATCAAGCGTATTATTCAGGACGCCAAGGAGCGCGGGGCGCTGATTGACGCTACCTACGGTCGCAGAACCAGGGCGGTTATCATCACGGACAGCGACCATGTGATTTTGTCAGCCGTTCAGCCGGAGACAGTGGCCAACCGCCTGAATGACCGCGACGAACTTTCGGAAGAGGAGCTCGACGAGGATGACGAATGAAGGGCTTCTGCTGATTCTCTCAGGCCCCTCGGGCACGGGGAAGGGAACGGTGGTGAAAAACCTTATGGCGGGGAACCCGGGTATCCGCTTTTCCGTTTCCGCCACAACGCGCGCGCCGCGGCCGGGCGAAACGGACGGAAAGGAATATTTTTTTCTGACGCGGGAACGCTTTCATGAAATAACCGCCGATGGAAAAATGCTGGAGAACGCCGAGTATTGCGGGAATTGCTACGGTACGCCGCTCACGCCTATTTTAGAGTGGACTGCTCAGGGTCTGGACGTCGTTTTGGATATTGAAGTTCAGGGGGGCGCGCAGGTAAAGCAAAAAAGGCCGGATGCGGTTGGAATTTTTATTCTTCCCCCTTCCCTGCAGGAACTGGAGCACCGCCTGCGTCAGCGCGGAACGGAAACGGAAGAAGTAATTCGGGGCCGTCTGCAGGCCGCGCGCCGGGAAATTCAGGCAGCCGTTCACTACGATTATATTGTCATAAACGATACGGTTGAATCCGCGGTGGCACAGATTCAAGCAATCATCCACGCGGAGAAAAACAAAACCAGCAGAAATGAAGAATTGATTGAAAGGATCCTGAAGAAATGATTAAGCCGATTGCCGATTTAATTCTGACGCCGGACCAGAGCCGTTACTCCCTTGTGGTTGCCATCGCAAAAAGAGCGCGTGAAATTGCGGAGACTGCGGAAAAAAACCGGGAAGTACTGGAGAAAAAGCCGGTGGAGATAGCAGTTCAGGAATACGTGAACCATGAGTTTACCATGATTGAAAAAACAACGGCGAGCGACGACACGGAAGACTGAAAAATGCCTGAAAGGTGAGGATGTCCGTGGCCGTCGCAAAAGTCGCGGTGGAGAACACGGTTTATCATTTTGATAAACCGTTTGATTACCGAATTCCGGCTTCTCTGCTGTCCGAGGCAAAAGAAGGCTGCCGTGTCCTTGTTCCGTTCGGCACTGCAAACTCCAAACGGCAGGGAATGATTCTGGAAAGGACGGAGCGGGAGGGAGAGTCGGATCAAGAGCTGAAATCCATTGATTCCGTACTGGACAAAGAGCCTCTCCTGACGCCGGAGGCACTTCAGATGATTCCCTGGATCGGAGAGCATACCTTTTGCACGCTCTTTGACGCGGCAAGGCTCTTTTTTCCGGCGGGCATCCTTTTTCAGGTCACAACGGAATACCTTCTGGCCGGGCCCGCCGGCGAAATTTCCGCCAGAGCGGAGGAGGGAGAGGAAGCGAGAATCGTTGCTTATCTGTCCCGAAGGAGGGCGGTCCGGCGCGACAAGCTTCTGCGTGACGTTGGACTTGCGGCGGACAGCAGCCTTCCGGAGCGAATGCTTCGAAAGGGCCTGCTTCAAAAAAACAGCGTGACGTTCCGAAAGGTTGGGGACGCCACCCGGAAGATGGTTCGCTTTACGGATCCGCAGGAGCTGCCGAAACTGACCCCAAGGCAAAAATGCGCTCTTGAAGTACTGCGAGGCGCCGGATGCGCCTCGTTAAAGGAAATCTGTTATTTTTCCGGCGTTACTCCAGTGGTAGTGGACGCTCTGGTCAAGAAGGGAGCCGCCCAGTATTTTGACGCGGAGGTATACCGGAATCCATACGGCGACGTTCCGGAGAGGTCGGCTTCACCGCCGGCAAAGCTGACTGCAGAACAGGACGAGGCGTATCGAAACCTGTACAGGCAGTACCGAGCCGGTCAGGGAGGAGTTTCGCTTCTGTACGGAGTCACGGGCAGCGGAAAAACACAGGTTTTTATGCGGCTGATCGACCGTGTTCTGGAAGACGGACGGGGCGTCATCGTCATGGTTCCGGAGATTTCTCTGACGCCGCAGACGATCTCCCTGTTCCATGCCCGGTACGGCGCGGGGGTCGCGGTGTTCCACAGCGGGTTGTCCCTCGGCGAAAGGCTGGATGAATGGAAGCGCGTCCGGAACGGGGATGCTTCCATTGCCGTAGGCACCCGGTCCGCGGTGTTCGCGCCGTTTCAGAATCTCGGGCTCATTATCATGGATGAGGAGCAGGAGGGCACTTACAAATCAGAATCATCTCCCCGCTATCATGCCCGCGAGGCCGCCAAATACCGCTGCGCCTACCACAAGTGCCTGCTGGTTTTGGCCTCCGCCACGCCGTCCGTTGAAAGTTACTATCACGCACAGGCGGGCAGATATACCCTGAATGTCCTCTCCGAGCGCTACGGTTCCGCGCGCCTGCCCGAGGTCGACGTGGTCGACATGAACGGGGAGGCGGAACAGGGCAACGCCGGAATTCTCAGCGGCCTTCTGGCGGAGTCGCTGCAGGAAAACCTTCAGAACGGGATGCAGTCCATTTTATTGCTGAACCGAAGGGGGTATAATACATTTGTCTCCTGCCGGTCGTGCGGGCATGTTGCGACCTGTCCGAACTGCAGCATCTCTCTTACATACCATGCGGCGAACAACCGCCTGATGTGTCACTACTGCGGATATTCGGTTCCGTTCACGCGGGAGTGCCCGAACTGCCATGAAGAGCAGATGCGCTATTCGGGATTCGGGACTCAGCGCGCGGAGCAGCAGCTGGCGGAGCTGCTGCCGGAAGCCCGGATTTTAAGGCTGGACGCGGATTCGACGATGACCAGGTTTGCCTATGACAAAAAGCTGAAACAGTTTTCTGAAGGAGCATATGATATCATTGTCGGAACCCAGATGGTTGCGAAAGGGCTTGACTTTGAAAATGTTACTTTAGTAGGGGTTTTATCGGCAGACCAATCGCTGTACGGTGACGATTTCCGAAGCTACGAGCGGGCGTTTGACCTGCTGACGCAGGTAGTCGGCCGGTCGGGACGGGGAAAATTCACCGGAAGAGCCGTCATCCAGACCTTTACCCCGGAAAACGATATTATCCGCCTCGCGGCGGACCAGAATTACGCAGAGTTTTACAGAAGGGAAATCGCTCTGAGAAAATCGCTGCTGTACCCTCCCTTTTCCGACATCTGCGTGATCGGATTTGTCGGAAGGAGAGAAGAAAGGGTCCGCGCGGCGAGCGAAGCTTTTTTTGCGCTGTTATGCCGGATGGCGAGGGAGGATTACGCGGACCAGCCGCTGCGGGTGCTGAGCCCGTCTCCCGCTCTGGTCGGGCGCGTCAGCAACCGGTATCGTTACAAGCTGATCTTAAAGTGCCGCGACAATAAGCGGATCCGCAGAATGATTTCCGATTTGCTGATTCGCTTTTCATCCGACAGGAACTATTCGGATGTGACGGTATTTCCGGATATGAACCCGGAAACTATTTTATAAGATGGGGGAATAACATTGGCAATACGGAACATTATAACGGATGAAGATCCGTTTCTTCATAAGAAATGCCGCCCGGTTGTAAAGTTCGACAGACGTCTCTGGACTTTGCTGGACGATATGGCGGATACGCTTCGCGAAGAAAACGGCGTGGGGCTGGCGGCGATTCAGGTTGGGGTCCTTCGCCGGGCCGTAATCATTGATGTCGGCGACGGCAAGGGAGTGCGCGAGCTGATCAACCCCGTGATTCTTGAAAAATCGGGGGAGCAGGAGCCCATGGAGGGCTGCCTTTCCATCCCTGGAAAATGGGGGATTACCAGGAGGCCCAAGCACGTAAAAGTTCGCGCGCAGGACCGCAACGGAAAATTTTTTGAATATGAGGGGGAAGACCTTCTGGCGACGGCTTCCTGCCATGAAATCGACCATCTGGACGGAATTTTATTCCTGACTCATGTAATCAGGATGCTGACGAAGGAAGAACTGGAACATATGAATTCTTCGGAGGATTGAAATTGAGGATTGTTTTTATGGGAACCCCGGAATTTGCCGTTCCCTCTCTCTCGGCACTGATCGGAGCAGGACATGAAATCGCGGCGGTCTTTACCCGGAAAGACAAACCGGTCGGCAGAAAACAGATTCTGCAGTCACCGCCTGTTAAGGTTCTGGCGGTTGAAAACGGAATAGAGGTGTTCCAGCCGGATACTCTTCGGGGAGAGGAAACGGAGAAGGCGATTGCCCGCCTCAGGCCGGATGTTATCGTCGTTGCGGCATACGGAAAGCTTCTGCCGAAAAGCATTTTGGAGCTTCCGCGCCTGGGCTGCGTGAATGTTCACGCTTCCCTGCTGCCGAAGTACCGCGGGGCGTCGCCGATTCAGCAGGCGGTCCTGGACGGAGAAACGGTGACCGGTGTTACAACGATGCAAATGGCGGAAGGGCTGGATACCGGCGATATTCTGATGAAGGACCGCACGGAAATCGGCCCGTATGAGACATCCGGCGAACTGACCGCGCGGCTTGCCGAAATTGGGGCCCGGCTGATTGTCCGCACGCTGGACGCTCTGGAAAAGGGCGGCATTACTCCCGTCGCGCAGAACGATCAGGAATCCAGCTATGCCGGGATGTTGAGTAAAGCGCTGTCGCCGGTTGACTGGAGCCGGACGGCGGACCGGATTCACAACCAGGTGCGGGGATTGTCTCCGTGGCCGGGCGCCAGTACGCTTTTTGAAGGAAAAAAGCTGAAGCTGCACAAAACCCGTGCGGCGGGGAAAAGCAGCGGCGTTCCCGGGCAGATTCTTCCGGGCGCGGAGCTGAAGGCCGTCTGCGGCGGCGGTACCGTGCTTGAGCTTTTGGAGGTTCAGCCGGAGGGCGGCAAAAGAATGAAAGGCTCGGATTTTCTGCGGGGACATCCCGCCGAAGGCGTGATTTTAGGAAACGGATAAAGGAGGAAGCCGGAATGTATGGTTTTTATTATTTCAATTTTACATACTTCTGGATCATGGTGCCTGCGCTCATCGTCACCATGATCGCACAGTCGCGGGTGAATTCGACTTTCGCGAAGTATTCCCGCGTGCGCACGATGAATCAGATCACCGGCGAAGAGGCTGCGTCGCGCGTCGCGCGTTTCGGCGGAGTCAATCGGCTTTTCATCAAACGGGTCACGGGAAATCTTACCGACAATTTTGATCCGCGGAACGATACCATCAGTTTGTCGGAATCCGTCTATTCCTCCGTTTCCATTTCGGCGGTCGGGGTTGCGGCGCACGAAGCGGGCCACGCGATTCAAAACGCGGAAGGCTATTTCCCGAATAAAATCCGGGCGGCGCTGGTGCCTGTGACCAATTTCGGCTCCCATCTTTCCATGCCGCTGATCATTATCGGGCTGATTCTGCCCGTTCAGTATGACTTCATCGTTTATGCCGGAATCATTTTGTACAGCCTTGTCGTTTTGTTTCAGCTTGTCACCCTGCCGGTCGAATTCAACGCGAGCTCGCGCGCGATTCGAGCGCTGAACGATGCCGGAATTCTTTACCCGGATGAGCTGGAGGGAGCAAAAAAGGTTTTGCGCGCGGCCGCAATGACTTATCTGGCGGCAAGTTTTACGGCGTTGCTTACGCTTCTCCGTTTTGTCCTGATCGCCGGCGACAGAAGGGGCCGCCGCTGATGACAAGTGCGCGTGAAGCGGCGCTGAAAGCTCTTCTCCGCGTCGACTCGGAAGGGGCTTACTCCAATCTGGCGTTGGATCATATTCTTTCCGGCCTGCGCTTGGAGCCGCGGGAAAGGTCCCTTACAACAACGATTTTTTACGGAGTACTGGAAAAAAGAATTACGCTGGACTATGTGATCAGCCGTTTTTCCAGCATCCCGCTGAAAAAAATCATGCCGGTTGCGCTCGAACTTCTCCGGATCGGCGTATATCAGATTTTATATCTGTCAAAGATTCCACCGTCGGCGGCGGTCAACGAATCCGTCAATCTGGCGAAAACCTGCGGGGCGAGGCGGGCGGCCGGCTTTGTCAACGCCGTCCTTCGGAACTTTCTCAGAAGCGGCGCAAAAATTCCCCCGTTTCCGCCGGAAACGGACTCTGTTCGGAAGCTCAGCGTGGAATACTCGTGTCCGGAATGGGTGATTTCGCTGTGGAGCCGGTCGTACGGAGATGAAACGGCACTGGGACTGTTGAAAGGGATGGCGCAGAAGCCTGAACTTTTCGCCCGGGTGAATAATACCCGCGTCGGGGAGGAACAATTAATCGAAAGGCTTCGGGAAGAGGGAACGGGCGCGGAAAGCCTCTCGTGGCCCGATCACGCGCTGCGTTTTCGAAAGGGTATCGACGTTGCGGAAAGCGGCTGCTACCGGGACGGGCTGTTCCATATTCAGGACCTTTCCTCCCAGATTTTGTGTGCCCTGCTTGACCCTCAGCCGGGGGAAACGTTGGCGGACGTCTGTTCCGCGCCGGGCGGCAAGACCTTTACCCTTGCGGAACGGATGGAGAACCGCGGTAAGATTTTTGCCTATGATAAATACCCGCAAAAAGTCAAGTTAGTCCGCGAGGGGGCGCATCGGCTGTACCTTTCCTGCGTCATGGCTTCGGTTCGGGACGCCGCGCATCCCGAGGAAAACCCGGAAAAGGCGGACCGGGTTCTGTGCGATGTTCCGTGCTCCGGTCTCGGCGTGATCAGGCGTAAACCGGAGATACGCTTTAAATCACCGGACCCTATTGACAGTTTGCCTGATTTGCAGTACCTTATTCTGTGTAAGTCTTCCGAACTTTTACAAAGCGGCGGAACGCTTTTCTACAGTACCTGTACGCTGAATCCAGCAGAAAACGGGCGGGTCGCCGACCGTTTTCTCTCTGAGCATCCGGAGTTTCTGCCAAAGGCAATTTCATTGCCGGAGCGTTTTCCGCGTGCTGTGGCGGAGCCGGAAAATCAGATGACGTTTCTGCCGCATGTTCACGGCACGGACGGATTTTTTGTTGCGGCGTTTCGCAAAAAATAGGAGGATATTTTGAATCGTACGGACCTGAAATCGATGACGCTGGATGAAATGAAAACGGCTTTTGCCGGCCAGCCCTCTTTTCGCGCGTTACAGATTTACAACTGGCTTCACAAGGGCGTTTCCGATTTCGAGGAAATGACGAATCTGCCTAAAAAACTCCGCGACCAACTGGCGGCCGAGTATTACATAGCCGCCGCCCGGATCGAGCGAAAATACTGCTCTGAACTGGACGATACGGTGAAGTACCTGTTTCGCTTAAACGATGGAGAAATGGTGGAAGGCGTACTCATGAGCTACCACCACGGCCGTACCGTCTGTATTTCCACTCAGGTCGGCTGTAAAATGAATTGCGCGTTCTGCGCCACCGGAAAAAGCGGCTTTTCCCGCAACCTGACGGCCTCTGAAATCCTTTCGCAGGTCCAGACCGCACAGATGGACGCGGGGGAGAGAATTTCCAATATCGTTTTGATGGGCATGGGCGAGCCCCTGGATAATTACGAAGCGGTGCTCCGCTTTTTAGATCTTGTTTCCTCAAAAGAGGGAATGAATATAGGGATGCGTCATATCTCTCTGTCCACCTGCGGAATCGTGGACAAAATTTATGATTTAGCAGAAAAGAAATACCAGCTGACGCTTTCGGTTTCTCTGCACGCGCCGAACGATCAGATCCGTTCCCGCATCATGCCGGTCAACAACCGGTGGAATCTGAACGAGCTTCTCCGCGCATGCCGAACCTATATCGAATTGACAGGGCGCCGTATTTCTTTTGAATATGCCATGATAGAAGGAGTCAACGACAGTCCGGAGAACGCCGAAGAGCTTGCCCGCAGGCTGCGCGGAGTTCTCTGCCATGTCAATCTGATTCCGGTGAACCATGTGGGAGGCTCTGTGTTTCATAAAAGTTCGTCGGAGCGGCTGCGTGCTTTCGAATCGACTTTGCTGAATCATGGAATTACCGCGACGGTGCGCAGAACGCTGGGGGCTGATATTCAGGCCTCCTGCGGGCAGCTGAAGCGCAGATTCAAAGAGGAGGTGGCCAATGTTGAGGATTTTCAGTAAAAGTGATATTGGCCTTGTCAGAAAATCAAACGAGGATGCCTGCAAAAGCGGTATTCTTCCCGACGGGGCGGCATGGGCTGTCGTCTGCGACGGCATGGGCGGAGCGAACGGCGGCGACGTTGCCAGCGGGATTGCCGTTGACCGCATTTCCGAACAGATTTTGACCGGATATTCCGCTGAGATCGGTGAAGAGGAGATCCAAAATCTGATCTCGGAAGCGGTCCTGAACGCAAACGACGCGGTTCATGACCGCGCAGGCGCCGATGAAGCCCTGAGCGGAATGGGGACCACGGTTGTGGTCGCGGTGGTGTCCCGCGGCGTGGCCCGTATCGCGCATGCCGGCGACAGCCGCGCCTATCTGATAACCCGGGACGGAATCCGGCAGCTGACCACCGACCATTCCATGGTTCAGGAGCTGGTGGATAAAGGAGACTTGACCGTTCAGGAAGCGAAAAAGCATCCGCAGAAGAACGTCATCACCCGGGCGCTCGGAGTCGATTCCTTTCTTCAGGCTGATTACTGCAAGGTTCCGTTCCCGGAAGGCAGCCGCCTTTTAATCTGTACGGACGGCCTTACAAACTATGTTGATGAGGAGCAGATTTTTCGCCTTGCTCAGGAAATGGACGCGGATGATTTGACCGGACGGCTTGTTGCCCAGGCGAAGCAGGCTGGGGGAAGCGACAATATTACTGTGACCGTCGTAGAAAACTGAGCCGCTAAGGAGTTGATTGCATGGATAAATACACCGGCAAACGGCTTGACGGCCGCTACGAGATACATGAACTGGTCGGGGTCGGAGGTATGGCGGTCGTTTACCGCGCTTACGATACGATTGACGACCGTACCGTGGCCGTCAAAATTTTGAAAGACGAGTTTTTAGGCAACGAAGAGTTTATCCGGCGCTTTAAAAATGAGTCCAAGGCGATTGCCGTTCTTTCCCATCCCAACATCGTAAAAGTATTCGATGTCAGCTTCGGGGACAGAATTCAATACATTGTCGAGGAGTATATCGACGGAATCACGCTCAAGGAATATTTGGACCAGCAGAAACGGATCAAATGGAAAGAAGCGATCCATTTCTCCGTTCAGATTCTGCGCGCGCTCCAGCACGCTCACGAAAAAGGAATCGTTCACCGGGATATCAAGCCGCAGAATATCATGCTGCTTCAGGACGGAACCATTAAGGTGACGGATTTCGGAATCGCCCGCTTTTCCAGAAGCGAGACCCGCACCATGACGGACAAGGCGATCGGTTCGGTTCACTATATCGCGCCCGAACAGGCGCGGGGCGACAGGACGGACGAAAAAACAGATATTTACTCCGTCGGCGTCATGTTATATGAAATGCTGACGGGTCAGCTTCCGTTTGAAGCGGACAGCGCCGTTTCCGTAGCCATCATGCAGCTGCAGACCGACCCGAAGCCGCTGCGCGAGCTGAATCCCTCCATTCCGGAAGGCTTGGAGGAGATCACGCTGAAGGCGATGCAGAAGAGTCCGGAGCGCCGGTATCAGTCCGCCGCCGAAATGCTGCGTGACATCGAAATATTTAAAAGAAATCCGAGCACGAAATTTCAGTATAAATATTTTATTGATGAAAAACCGACGAAATATATCGATGCGATCAACTCGGTCAGAAACAACGATCAGCCCAATTACAACGACAACTATGATTATGAGGAAGAACCCGAGGAAGAGCCGGTCAGAAAGAAAAAGCCGGTTGCCATTCTGATCGTTGCCGGAATCGCGGCGGCGTTCCTGATTGTGACCATCAGCTTCGGGGTGGCGGCATTGGTTCACAGCCTCAACTCCGGGCCGAAGGATGTTACAATGCCCGATTATGTCAGCAAAAATATCGACGATGTGAAAAACGAAATCAACAGCGACCCCACTTACAGCTTTACGATTAAAGAAGAGCCAAAGAGCGACCCAACGGCGGAAAAGGGCACGATTTTAGACCAGAGCCCGAAAGCCGGTACGACGGTGAAGGAAAACACCACCATTACCCTGACGGTGAGCAGCGGGGGCGCGACGATTACTCTCGACGATTATTCGGGCAGTTCTCAGGCGGATGTGGAAGCCGCGCTGAAAAAGCTGAATCTGGATTATAAAATTTTGCCGATTGCCAGCGATACGGTAGACAAGGGAATCGTCGTCAGAACCGAGCCGTCGGCGAAAACCGAGGTAACGGCCGGTACGGATGTGATTAATGTTTACGTCAGCTCCGGAAAGGATATCCAGAAAATTCCCGTGCCGAACGTAGCCGGGCAAACGGTTGACGACGCGAGAAAAATGATAACGGACGCGGGGCTTACGGTCGGAACTACGAAAGAGCAGGCAAGCGACCAGGCGAAAGGAACCGTGATTGAAACCGATCCTCTCAACGGCGTAAAAGTTGACCAGGGCACCACGGTCAATCTCATTGTCAGTTCCGGGCCGGCGCAGAAAAAAGTTACCGTCTATGTCCAGCTTCCAAAGAATGTATCGCACGATATCGTGCTGAGGGCTTATCTTGGCAGCGACCTGAATGTTACCAAAACGGTCAATCCGTCTTATAATGACGTGTGTCAGCTTGACTTTACCGGAACCGACGGGCTGCAGACCCTTACCATTACGCTGGATGGAAGCAAGTACAACATTTATTCCCTGAATTTTGACACGGGGGAAGGCAAGCTCCAGTGGTCTACCGCTTATGTGGAGCCGACCGGCAGTTCCTCCTCCAGCGAGATCCCGTCCGGCGGGTCCGTCTCGCCGAGTGATTGAAATGATGATTCAGGGATTGATATTACAGGGAATCGGGGGCTTCTATTCGGTGGAGACCGCCGACCGGATTTACGAGTGCAGGGCAAGGGGAATTTTCCGTAAAAACGGTATTACGCCGCTTGCCGGCGATTATGTGACCGTTTCCGCAGAACCGGACGGAACCGGCGCTGTTGAAGAAATTCAGCCGCGCCGGAATTTTCTGCTTCGCCCGCCAATTGCGAATCTGGATCAGCTGGTGATTGTCGTATCGGCCTGCGACCCCTCGCCGAACCTTCTGAATACGGACCGTGAGATTGCCGCGGCTGTGGACAAGGGAATTGAACCCGTGCTTGTCTTTTCCAAAACGGACCTGATGCCGGTGGAACCGCTTGAGAAAATCTATTCCGATGCCGGCTTCCGCTCTTTCAGCGTTTCCTGCGAAACGGGAGAGGGTGTGGAGGAAGTGGAGCGGATTCTGTCTGGAAAAACGACGGCTTTTACCGGGAATTCCGGCGTTGGAAAATCCACGCTTTTAAACAGTATGTTTCATGACCTGAACCTTCAAACGGGCGAAATCAGCCGTAAACTGGGCCGCGGCCGCCATACAACCCGCAAGGTTCAGCTTCTGAAGCTGAAGGACGGCGGCTATGTTGCGGATACGCCGGGGTTTTCTTCCATTACGCTTGAAAAGAGCGACCGCATCTCAAAGGAAAGTCTGCCGTTTTGTTTCCCGGAATTCGCCCCGTACCTAAATCAGTGCCGGTTTTCCTCCTGCTCGCATACCTGCGAAAAGGGCTGCGCCGTGCTGCAGGCGGCCAGGGATGGAAAAATCAGCAAAACAAGACACGAAAGCTATGTGGCAATGTATCAGGAAATGGATGGGATTAGGGAATGGGAGAAAAAGTAATTTGTATGGTGATCGGGTCGGTTCCGATTGACAGCGCGAAAAATTTTGGGGAATATAAGCCGGAGGACTGCTTTGTCATCTGTGCCGACGGCGGCCTGGAAAACGCCAACCGGTTTCAGATCCGCCCGGATCTTCTGATCGGCGATTTCGACTCCTACCGGGGCGAATTGCCGGGCCAGGTGGAAACCATCCGGCTGGCGGTTGAAAAGGATGAGACGGACACGCTTGCGGCGGTAAAGGAAGGCATACGGCGAGGATTCCGTCAATTTGCGCTGTTCGGCGTACTGGGCGGCAAACGTTTCGACCACTCCTATGCGAATCTCTGCGTTCTTCAGTATCTGAGCCGCCAGGGATGCAAATCTGTTCTTGTCGGTGAATTCTGCAGAGTGTTTTTAATCTGCGGCGGGCGGCTGACTCTGAACGGAATGAGGGGAGCGACCGTTTCCGTGTTCCCGTTCGGGTGCCCGGCATGCCGCGTCAGTTATATCGGAATGAAATATCCGCTGACCAAATCGGTTCTTCATTCCGACGATCCTCTCGGGGTCAGCAACCGCATTGAGGCGGAGGAGGCCCGCGTCAGCGTCCACGACGGTGACGCGTTGATCCTGGTCCAATCTTAAATTCTGTTTTGCACACATTTTACCCTGCCGGTATATACTGTTAATAGAATTTAAAACTGCGGCAGGGCGGTGATCGTATGGGAGGCAGGCATAAATGTGATGTGAAATGCTGGGCGCATTATATTGTGGCGTTTGGCTTTGGACTGCTGCTGTCCTGCTTTTGCCCCATTGGGCTGATCATGTTTTTTGCATCTATTATCATCATTGCGCTGGGCATCGCACTATTCAAGGGGTGCTGAACATAATTCCGGGAGGGATACAACCATGAAGGTAGTTGTTGTACACAGTTCGAAATTCTGGAGTTTTTGGCTTCGCAGGATGTTTAACATTAAAAAGGAACAATAAATTTCAGCCCCCGGAAAACCGGGGGCATTTTTTTATGCTCTTCCTTCCATTCAGGCATCTTTCCCCGCCGATTTTTTCCATTCACATGGTATAAATAAGACAAGACCGGAATAACAATTACGTAGAATTAAAAAAAGGAGAGGGCCTCTATGGATTATATGCTTGACCGCGAGGCGATGGCAGTCGGAGAAGTTATTTTCGACGGTTGCCAGGAGCAGCCAGTCGACCTGAACATCAGCCTGCCGGATTACTGCCCGGATATACAGCGCATTTTAAAATGCCAGATTTACCCAAAAATCGGGTCACGGTCGATCTCCGGCGACCGCCTGATGCTGGAGGGAGGCTTTACCGTAAAGGTCTTTTATCTTGACCCTGGCGGAATGCGGATCCGGTTCTGCGACAGCACCGACACTTTTTCGGCGGAGATCTCTTTAAAACAGGCGGCTGAAAACGCACAGATTTATGCATTCCCGCGCGTGGAATACATAAACTGCCGTGCGACGAGTCCACGGCGCCTGGATATTCACGGCGCCTTTTCGGTGTGTGCGAAAGTGGTTGCCCAAGGGCACAGCGATGTTGTCAGCAACATCGTCGGTTCCGATGTTGAGCAGCAGAAAAAAACAATGAAGATCAACAATCTGGTCGGATTCTGCCAGCAACAGTTCAGTGTGGACGAAATCCTTGAGCTTGGCAGCGGCAAGCCTCCGGCCGACAGCATCATGCGTACGGACGCCTTTGCCGTTCTCCAGGACTTTAAGGTTACGGCCGGGAAGCTGATGGTCAAGGGTGAGGCCTGCGTCAAATTCCTGTATGACGGGACGGAAGAAAACAGTATGCCGGAGGCCATGGAGTTTACCATTCCGTTTAGTCAAATGCTCGACTGCACCGGCGTGACGGACGACTGCCTCTGCGATGTCAAGGTGGGCGTCATCGGGGTGGAAGCTCAGATTAAAAACGATTACTCCGGTGACAAGACGTTTTTTGATACCCAGATTCGATTGTTTGCCAGCGCGGCGGCTTATCAGGGATCGGAAGTAACGGTGGTCAATGACGCCTATTCAAAGAATTTCGACATGAATCTTGAGTCAAAACAGAAAACGGTGGATAACCTGGCGGAACTGGTTGGGGATACCACGGTGCACAAGAGCACTCTGTCCGTCGAAGACAGTACCGTTTCACGGGTGATTGACGTCTGGAACGAAATGAGCACCGTTTCCGCGGAAATTCAAGGCGGCCAGATCACATTTAAAGGGAAATATAACCTGTGCGTACTGGCGTTGGATGAGGAAAGCAAACCGTTTTATTTCGAGCGCCTGCTCGATTTTGAATATACCCGCGCCTGCAGCAGCTCCGGCGACAACACGAAATGCGAAGCACAGATTGCGGTCGGAGGAATCAGCTTCCGAATTATGGGCAGCGGGATAGAGGCGAAAACCGAGCTGCGTCTAACCGCGGAAATTTACAGCCGGTACTCGTTTAAAGCGATTACGGAAGTCACGGCGGACGAAGAGAAGCCGGTTGCCCGCGACAATTCCGCGGCATTGTGCATTTACTATGCCGAAGCAGGGGAAAATCTTTGGAACATTGCCCGCGATTACCGCACTTCAATGGCTACCATCAAACAGGAAAACGGCATAGCCGGCGATGTTATGGAAAACAGAGGAATGCTGTTGATTCCCATGTGAAAAGCGCAACCCTGGTACCGGCATAAAATGATCTCAGCCTTGAGGGGGAGGTAAAATGGAAGAACACAGCAGCAATATCTACAAGGATATTTCGGAACGCACCAACGGGGATATATACATAGGAGTAGTCGGCCCGGTCAGAACCGGCAAATCCACGTTCATTAAACGCTTCATGGACACAATCGTGATTCCGAACATGGATTCCGATTATAAACGGGACCGAGCGGTTGACGAAATGCCTCAGTCGGCCGCCGGGCGCACAATCATGACAACGGAGCCGAAATTTGTTCCGGAGCAGGCCGTGACCGTTAAAATCGATCAGACGGCAACGTTTTCCGTCAGAATGATCGACTGCGTCGGATATATTGTTCCGAGCTCGCTGGGGTACATCGAAAACGACAATCCCCGCATGGTCATGACCCCGTGGTACAACGATCCGATCCCGTTTAACATGGCGGCGGAAATCGGCACCAAAAAGGTCATTACGGAGCATTCGACCATCGGCCTGGTGATTACAACGGACGGCAGCATCAGCGACATTCCGCGTGAAGAGTACGAGGAAGCGGAAGAGCGCGTGATCGACGAACTGAAAAAGATCGATAAACCGTTTATTGTTCTGCTGAACTGCATTGATCCGGACACGGCGGAAGCGGCCGCGCTCGCGGAAAAACTGCAAAAAAAATACGGCGTTCCGGTTCTGCCCGTCAACTGTCTGCGGATGGAAGAAAAAGAAATCCGAATGATTCTGGCGAAGATCCTGTTTGAATTTCCGGTGAAGGAAATCCGTATCGACATGCCAAAATGGCTTTCCGGTCTGGAAAAGGATCATTGGCTGAGAAGCAGCGTATATTCCGCGATACAGGCGGCGGCCTCAAAGGTCGGCCGAATCCGCGAAGTGGAGAATATTATCGGGGAAGTCGGGCAGTGCGAATATGTCAATGCGGCGAAAACCGAATCCGTAGAGCTTGGCAACGGGCACGCAAGAATCGGCCTTTCGCTTCAGCCGAATCTGTTTTATAAGGTGTTGGGGGAAAAGACAGGACTGGAAATCGGCGACGAAGGCAGCCTGATGGATCAGGTGCTGAAGATGGCTGATGTCAAAAAACAGTACGACCGCATTAAGGACGCTTACCGAGATGTGGAGGAAAACGGATACGGAATCGTTATGCCCACGGTGGAAGAGCTCAGTCTGGAAGAACCGGAAATCATCCGGCAGGGCGGAAAGTACGGGATCCGGCTGAAGGCGGCGGCTCCGTCCATCCATATGATGAAGACGCGAATCACGACGGAGATTACCCCGATTGTCGGCTCCGAGCAGCAGTCGCAGGAGCTGGTGGAATACATCCTCAAGGAGTTCGAATCCAATCCATCGCAGATTTGGGAATCCAATATTTTTGGGAAAAGTCTGCACGAATTGGTTAACGAGGGGCTTCACAACAAACTGACGCGCATGCCGAACGACGCGCGCGATAAAGTTCGCGAAACCATTGAACGAATTATCAACGAGGGCTGCAACGGGCTGATCTGCATTATTTTGTAGCAATAGCCAATCATAGTCAGGGTGTCTGCTGAAAAGCAGGCACCCTTTTTATGCTATTTAATGCCATTCCGAATTTTACCTGAAAATGTTTGAATTGATCGGAGCAGGATGGTCATCACAGTTTAGGGTAAACTTTCTATTGCAAAAACCGATGCGATATGTCATAATGTTTGTATAAATATTATCAATCTAACAGGAGTGAAATTATGTTTTCTATCATAGAAAAAAGGAAACTCAACGACTCCATGACATTAATGGTAGTTGACGCTCCCTATATTGCAAAAAAGGCAAAAGCGGGTCAGTTTATTATCCTGCGCGTCAATGAATACGGCGAGAGAATTCCGCTGACCATTGCTGATTACGACCGCGAAAAGGGAACGGTCACCATTATATATCAGATTGTCGGTAAAACGACGATTCTGCTCGATCAGCTGAATGTCGGCGACGCGATTCTTGATTTCATCGGGCCTCTGGGCAAAGCTTCCGAACTGGAGGGTTATCATAAGGCGGCGGTGATCGGCGGCGGCGCTGGCTGCGCGATTGCGTACCCGCAGGCCAAGGCCCTGCATCAGCTGGGGGCAAAGGTGGACATGATCGCCGGATTCCGGAACAAGGACATCGTGATCCTTGAAGACGAGATGCGCGCGGCAAGCGACAGCCTTACCGTGATGACGGACGACGGCTCCAACGGGAACCAGGGGTTTGTAACCGACGCGCTGAAAAAGAGAATCGAAGAGGGAGCGGATTACGATCTGGTCGTGGCGATCGGGCCGCTGGTTATGATGCGCGCCGTCTGTAACCTGACAAAGGAATACGGCATTAAGACGATTGTCAGCATGAACCCGATCATGATCGACGGAACCGGGATGTGCGGCGGCTGCCGCCTGACCGTCGGCGGAAAGACAAAGTTCGCCTGTGTGGACGGCCCGGATTTCGACGGGCATGAAGTGGATTTCGACGAAACGATCAAACGTTCCAGAACCTATGCGGAAATGGAAAAGAAAGCGGCCCATGACTATAAATGCCATCTGATGGAGAGTGTGGAAAATGCCTAATATGAATCCGAAAAAGACGCCGATTCCGGAG
Organism: Caproicibacter sp.; assembly: GCF_046707225.1. Lineage (NCBI taxonomy): Bacteria > Bacillati > Bacillota > Clostridia > Eubacteriales > Acutalibacteraceae > Caproicibacter > Caproicibacter sp. The sequence goes on from NZ_JBJKOP010000029.1 coordinate 91,110, forward strand.
CAGGAACCGAACGTCCGCAACAAAAATTTCGAAGAAGTTTCTCTGGGCTATACGGAGGCGATGGCGAAGGAAGAAGCGGAGCGCTGCCTTCACTGCAAAAACCAGCCGTGTGTTTCCGGCTGCCCGGTCGGGGTGCATATTCCGGATTTTATCCGCAGCATCGCGGCAGGGGATATGGAAGGCGCCTATCAGACCATTAAGCTGACGAATTCCCTGCCTGCCGTCTGCGGGCGTGTCTGCCCGCAGGAAAATCAGTGCGAACACAACTGTGTGCGCGGAATCAAGGGCGAGCCGGTCGGAATCGGACGCTTGGAGCGTTTTGCCGCGGATTGGCACATGAAGAACGGCAAGGACGAAGAATTCCATGCGGAGCACAACGGCCACAAGGTCGCGGTGATCGGGGCTGGACCGGCGGGATTGACCTGCGCGGGCGATCTTGCCGCCAAGGGCTACTCCGTTACGGTCTTTGAGGCGCTGCACGCGGCCGGCGGCGTACTGATGTACGGAATTCCGCAGTTCCGTCTGCCGAAGGAAATCGTACAAAAGGAAATCGACGCGCTGAAGCAAAAGGGCGTCGAGATCAAGACCGACATGGTGATTGGAAAGGTTCTCTCCGTCGACGAATTGTTTGATATGGGGTATGAGGCTATCTTTGTCGGAACCGGCGCGGGCCTGCCCAGCTTTATGAATATTCCGGGTGAAAGCCTGATCGGCGTTTATTCCGCCAATGAATTTCTCACCCGCGTGAACCTGATGAAGGCGTATAAGCCGGAATACGATACGCCGATGATCGAGCCGAAGCGCGTTGCCGTGGTTGGCGGAGGCAACGTCGCGATGGACGCGGCCAGAACATCCCTGCGCCTTGGCGCGGAGCAGGTTCATATTGTTTACCGCCGTGCAGAAGAGCAGATGCCGGCCCGGCGTGAAGAGGTCCATCACGCAAAAGAAGAGGGCGTCGAATTTAATCTGCTTTGCAATCCGGTGGCGATCCATGGCGATGAGAATGGAAAAGTGGAGTCGATCGAGTGCATCAGGATGGAATTGGGAGAAGCGGACGCTTCCGGACGCCGCAAGCCGGTTCCGGTGGAAGGCTCCAACTTTAAAATCCCGGTGGACTGTGTTGTTATGGCAATCGGAAATTCACCGAACCCGCTGATTCGTACGACGACCGAGGGCCTCGAGGCAAATCAGCGCGGCTGTATTGTTGTAAACGAAGAAACAATGCGGACATCCCGCGAGGGCGTATATGCCGCGGGCGACGCTGTCAGCGGCGCCGCTACGGTCATTCTTGCAATGGGCGGCGGGAAAGACGCGGCCCGGTCGATCGACCGGTACATTCAGTCCAAACAGTAATTCTTAAAAGATAAGACGGCCTTCGCGGATTGTGGCGGAGGCCGTCTTTCTGTTTGTGGCATGAAACCCTCTGCGCGCCCCGCCAGCAGGCGGGGCGGCGGGTGTGCGGGAGAGTACAGGGGACGAGCAAATCAGTATCCCAGCGTTTCGGGGAGAAGAAAAACCTTGACCCGGCCGGGTTCGCGCTGAAAACTGCTGATCAAAGTGTTGCAGCACATGCGTTCCGGACTTTTGCAGTCGGTGCATTTTCCGGTCAGAGAACAACCGGTCGTGTGAACGTTCAGACGGAAGCAGTTTGCCGCGACAGACCAGTTTTTCACACGGCTTTCGGCTTCCGCAAGGTCCTGGACCAGTTTGTTGGCGCCCGCGATCACAACGACGTTTCTGGGGCCGTAGGCAATCGCCGCGATCCGGTTTGAGTTCCCGTCAATGTTAAAAAGCTGCCCGTCCATTGTAATTGCGTTGGCGCTGGTGAAATACCAGTCGGAATTCAGAGAGCGGAGAAAGATTTCACGCTTTTCTTCCGCGGTCATCCCTGTGCGGTAACGGTCCAGATACTGAAATTTGTCGCTGCGGATAAAGTCCAAGACCCCGGTTTCCTCCAGCGTAACGGAACCGCCGTTTGCGACGACGGCGTTTTCAGGAACCATTTCACCGAGGAGCTTTAAAAGTTCTTCCCGGTTTGCAACGAAACGCGCGTCAAAGCGATTCGCGTTCAGTGCCTTTACCGCCGACTCGATTTTCTTTTGCTCCATCTGTGCTAAAGCTTGATTCATATGAAATCCCTCTTTTCTTATCGATATCTTAACAAAAAATCGGTCATTTTACAAGAATGATTCGAGGAGATCAACGGATCCTCTGTCCGCTTTTGATCCGGTTCGGTTCTGTTTGCGCGATCATTTTCATATGATTACTCGAACATGATTTGCAGGAGGATTTCAAATGAAGCGAAATACAAGAATGGAAACGGAACGGAAAAGCCAAAATTTAGTGGTGACCGGCTCCCGGACGCGCAAAACATGGGAGGAGCCGGAAAATACGGACCTGGATGAGGAATTATATTCTGCCGAGGCCGATGATTTTGAACCGCAGCCTGACCCGATTAACCGCAGGGCAAGCACCAAGCTGCTGACTGTGGTGCAGATTAGCGCCTGCACGGCCATCTTAATTGCTGCTGTAGCTCTGCGCCTGAACGGCGGAACGGTTTATCAAAAAGTGAGAAACTGGTATTTTGAATCGCTGAACGATTCGATTGTAGCCGATTCACAGATGGAAAATATGAAGCATGTGGTAATCGACCTATGGTCAAACATTACCAGCTCCAGACCGGAAAATACCCAGGAAGCGTCTTCTGCGCCGGATCAGCCAAGCAACCCGGCTTCGCAGGCATCCTCGGCAGGCTCGGCGAACGGAGCGGGTTCCGCCCCTTCACAGCCTGAGAATGCTTCGGCTCCGGCGTCGTCCGGTACGCAGACACAACCGAACGGAGCATCCGCGCTGGGCTCCGCTCCGCAATCGGAAAATAACGCTTCCGCTTCGCCTTCTTCTCAGGGGAAGGCGCCCTCTTCCTCCGCATCGCCATGAATTTTACGGTCGGCGGCTGCCGGGTCACTTTCAGCTATTTCTTTTTTGCTCTGATTGCGCTGCTGCTTCTGTTTGACAGAAGCGGTGTGGCCGCGGCCGGTCTGGCTGCGGCGGCGCTGCACGAATCCAGTCATTTTGGCGTGATGTACGCTTTTGGCTGCTTACCCGAAACAGTCAGGTTCACCGCTTTTGGCATTGATATCATTCGCACATCACGGCCGGACCGCGGATACCTGAGAGATGCCGTCGTTTCTTTGTCGGGACCGGCGGCCAATCTTCTGGCCGCAGTTTTGTTTTCCGTCTTCCAAAACTCAACGGCAAGGAATCTGGCACTGGCAGACTTCACGTTATTCGTGTTTAATTCTTTGCCGATCGAGCCGTTGGACGGAGGACAGGCCTTGTATTCACTGCTGTGTACTCATTGGGAGCCGGACAGAGCGGCGGCAACGGTGCAGGTGATTTCCTTTCTGTTTTTGGCTCCGCTTTCCGCGATCGGCTTTTTCGTGTTATTCCGTTCCCCGGGTAACTTTACGCTTCTTCTGGTCAGCGTATATCTGATGATTTTACTGGTTTTTAAAAAAGGAAAATATTTTTAAAATGCCCGCTTCCGAAGTTAGATCGGAAGCGGGCATTTTGAGGCTTGGCTTAGTCTTGTGTAGCCAGTGACAAAGCCTGGTACAGGTAACAGCCGACCAATGCGCCTTGGTCGGGACGTCCCAGGGCCTTTTCTCCGAAATAGACCGCTCTGCCAAACGCGGGCAGCATGGATTTGGTATCCTCAACCCCCTTGGCGGCACCTTCCATCGCGCGCTTACAGCATTCCGCGACGGAAAGTCCTTCTTTCGCCGCCTTTTGAAGCGCGTCGGCTGCCGGAGCAAGGGAATCCACAATCGTTCTGTTTCCGCGTTCGGCTTTTCCACGCTCCATAATGCCACAAACAAAATCTTGAGCAAAGCACGCAAGGTCGTCGACCGTAAGCTCCGTTTTCCCAAGAGCCCCTTTGCCGGATTTTAAAAAAGCGGAGGCGATCAGGGTTCCCATCGTTGATGGAACGGTGCGGGCGAACACCATTCCGGTCTGCACCAAAAGCTTTCCAAGATCGGTCTCTTCGCTTGACAGAACAAATTCCCTGGCTTTTCCGAACCCCGCCGACATCGTCAGCCCAAGGTCGCCGTCACCCATCGCGGCGTCGAGTTCAATCAGATACTCTTTTTTTTCCTCCATCAGACGGGAAGCTTCACAGACAAAATCAACAAGCTGCTTTCTGGTAACAACATTCATTGCAGTGGTTCTCCTTATATTTGATTCTGAAGAAAAAACGGCGTGGAGCAGGGCATGGAAAGGTAAGTCTTCAGTTCACTGTCGAGTTTCAGCAAAGAGATGGACATACCCGCCATATCCATGGAAGTTGCAAATTCCCCCACATAACTGTTGTAGATGGAAATGCCTTTTTCAGCCAGCACGTTCGCTACACGGCGGTAAACAATATACAGCTCTTCCTTTGGCGTCGCTCCCAGTCCGTTGACCAGCACGGAAACCTCGTCTCCCTTTGAATAGGGCAGATCCGGAAGAATGTGAGACAGAATCTCATCCACGATTTCATCCGCGGTTTTCAGCTTGTCTACTTTGATTCCAGGCTCCCCGTGAATTCCCATCCCAAGGTCCATTTCACCGTCTGCAATACTGAAATTCGCTTTTCCCAGCTCCGGGATCGTACAGGGAGTCAAGGCGACCCCCATGCTCCGAACGTGATCGGAGGCCTTCTGTGCAAGGCGTTCCACTTCGGCAAGCGGAAGCATGGATTCCGCCGCGGCTCCGGCAATTTTGAAAGCATAAAAGATTCCGGCTACGCCACGGCGTTTGTTTTCCGAACCCTTGGGGGAAGAAGCCACGTCGTCTCCGGCCACGACCTGGCGAACTTCGATGTTCTCCATCTCCGCCATATCTTTTGCCATATCAAAATTCATGATGTCTCCGCCGTAGTTTCCGTAAAGATAGAGGACTCCGGCGCCGCGGTTTACTTCTTTTGTCACGTCGAGAATCTGCATGGAACTCGGTGACTGAAATACTCCGCCGATGCAGCATCCGTCCAGCAGGCCTTCGCCGACATAACCTAAAAAGAGAGGAAGGTGCCCGGAACCCCCGCCGGTGATGATTCCGACTTTCCCTTCTTTGGTTTTGGAAGAGACCAGACATCTTTTGTCTTCGTTAATGAATTTAACCTGTGTGGGATGAGCAAGATAAATACCGTCGAGCATTTCATCGACATAATCCTGTGGATGGTTCAGAATTCTCTGCATTTTTAGTCCTCCTTAAGAAATCAACTAAATGTTTAATAAAAATAATTAAAATATCAAGTAACGGATACATCATAGCATTTCAGTCATTCATTGTCAATATGGCACATAAATATAAAAATATTATAAAAAAATATTGACATTGATGTTGAATAATGCTACATTAATGTTGCTGCAATTCGTAAAATTTATTAAAATGTCAATTATGGTTAGAAGAATTAAAACAACTACCATAAAAAACAAGCAGAACAAAAACAGAATGTTTAATAAACAAACAACGAGTTTTAAATTACTTTTAGAACGGAGGAAAAAGGGTTGAAAAAATTGTACGGCGTGATCACCGCGATGACGACACCTTTCGATGGCAAAGATCAGGTTGACGTCAACGCTCTGGAAAAGCAGACCGAATTTCTGATTCAGAAAGGGATCAACTGCCTTTATCCGACAGGTACGACGGGCGAGATGTACCTGATGTCCCCGGAGGAAAGGGAGCTTGTTGCCCAAACCGTCGTGAAGAAAGCGGACGGAAGAGTGCCTGTTTACATTCATGCAGGCGCCATGACGTTAAAAGAAACCGTTCGGCTGGCGGAACATGCCTGTAAAATCGGCGCCGATGGGGTCGGCATTGTGACTCCCAGCTATTTTGGCGTTAACGATAAGGCAATGGTGTTGTACTACGAGGAAATTGCGAAAGGTCTTCCGACAGATTTTCCAATTTATCTGTATTCTATTCCTCAATGCGCGGCCAATGATTTGAAACCGCGTGTTGTGCAGGAAATAGCTGACAGATGCAAAAATGTTGTAGGAATCAAATACAGTTATCCCGATATGCTTCGCGTGAAGGACTATTTATTGATTAACGACGGAAAATTTTCCGTGTTGTTTGGCACGGACAGGCTCTTTCTCGCAGCGCTTGCCATGGGTGTGGAGGGGACCGTGTCCGGCTGCTCCGGACCGATGCCGGAACACTTCGTCAGCGTTTATAAGGCCTTTTGCAAAGGTGACTATGAAACAGCACTGAAAGAGCAGAAAATCGCAAACGAAATCTGCGAAATCATACGTTCCGGTGCGGATATGGCCTTCTTTAAAACTGTTTTGGATTACAGGGGACTGGACGGCGGACACATGCGGAAACCGCTGATCGATCTGAGCGAGGAAGAGAAGGCAGAGCTGATCAAACAGATTCAAAGATACCTGTGAACAACAGCGGCTTCCGTTTGGACGTTGCCCATTACGATTTAGGTATTGTCGGCATTTATGGGAAATGCTGTCGATATAAAGACGATTAGGAGGAGCTCGTATGAAAAACTTAAAAAAAATACTCAGCGCAACCCTGACCCTGGCCATGACTGCCGCCTTATTTACAGGCTGCAGCGGTACGGGATCTGCTTCCAGCTCGGCGTCATCTGCCGCGGCCTCGAAAGCGACCGACTTTCCGACCAAACAAATTTCTCTGATTGTACCTTATTCCGCAGGCGGGGCGTCAGATACAGTGGCCCGCATCTATGCTTCCCAGCTTCAACAGGTGCTTGGCAAACCGGTTATTGTCACCAATAAGACAGGCGCTTCCGGAGCCGTGGGTCTGGAGTATGTAAAAAACAGCAAGGCGGACGGATATACAATCGCCTACATGCCGGTTGAATCCACAATGTTAAAGGCCCTTGGCTTTACAACGCTTTCCACCGACGATTTCAAATTTGTCGCAAGAGCGATGACGATTCCGGCGGCCATTACGGTTCGAAGCGATTCCAAATGGAAAACACTCCAGGATTTTGTCGATTATGCGAAGGCTCATCCCGGTGAAATAAAGGTTGGAAACTCCGGGACCGGATCGATCTGGCAGATCGCCGCAGCCAGCATTGAACAGAAAACCGGCTGCAAGTTCACCCATGTTCCGTTTGACGGAGCGGCTCCTGCCGTGGCTGCACTCCTCGGCAAAAATATCGATGCGACGGCTGTCAGCCCGTCGGAGGTTCAGTCAAGCGTTGATTCCGGCGAATTGAAGATTCTTGCCGTCATCGGCGACGAACGTTCCTCGATTTATCCGGATATCAAAACGGCAAAAGAGCAGGGCATTGACGTCAGTGTTCAGGGCTGGGGCGGATTTGCGGTTCCAAAGGATACGCCGCAGGAAATTGTAGATGTTCTGGAAAAAGCGTCCAAGACGGCAATCAATTCCGACGACGTGAAAAAGCTTCTGTCACAGAAGGGTTATAACTTCGCATACATGAACGGTTCCGACATGGATACCGAGGCGAAGAAAGAACTGGCCGATTATTCAGCCCTGATCCCGCAGCTTGGAATTGTAAAGCAGTAATACCATTTCGTCGGGTGGAAGGGGTCTTCCACCCGGCAAAAGATTTTTGCAATGCCTTTGAAACGGGGGATTCTTATGTATAAAGGTGATACGATTCCAGGCTTGCTTGTTTGCGGGGTGGGCGTCTGGTTTCTTGTTCCGGGAATCGGTCTTGGCATGTCGTCTTCTACGATCAGCGGCGTGCCGGGAGCGGGATTCTTTCCGGTCATTGTTTCGTCAGCCGTAATTTTGTTCGGCCTGGCTCTTTTTGTGAAAGGATTAAAAGATAACGGCAAATTCGCTTATTTTGAGATGGACGAGGAGCAGAAAGCAAACATTCGCCCTTTGCTGTTGACTGTTTGTGCAATTCTGGCTTTCTTTATCCTGTGGAAACTGATCCATTTTGTAGTTGCTGCGCTGGCTTTTTGTTTGTTTGTCAACTGGATCTACCACAGAAGCTGGAAGTATAATCTGTTGTTTTCCATTATTTTCGTGGCCTTGATTTATGGTATTTTTAATTTGGGGCTGAAAGTTCAATTTGCCATTTAAGGGGTGCTCTTTATGACGGAATGGGTTCAAGGCTTTTTACAATTAATGCAGCCGATGGTGCTGCTGTCTCTGCTGATTGGCGTAATAGCCGGTGCCGTCATCGGCGCCCTGCCAGGTCTTTCGGCTACCATGGGAATTGCTATTCTGACGCCGATCACTTTCTGGATGCCTGCCGACCAGGGCTTTGCAATGCTGATCGGACTTTGGAATTCCGCAATCTTTGCCGGCGGGATCTCCGCAATTTTGATTAATACGCCGGGAACGCCGGCTTCCATCGCGAGCACGTTCGACGGCTATGCGCTGTACAAGCAGGGCAAGGGCGGGCTTGCGCTTGGAATCAATGTAATTTATTCCTCTATTGCGGGAATCATCAGTACGGTCGCATTGATTTTTTTCTCGTTTCCCCTTGCAAAGTTTGCCGTCGGATTCGGTCCGACCGAATATTTCGCCCTCGCTTTGTTCGGCATCTCCATGATGATTACAGTTTCCGGAACTTCTGTTTTGAAAGGGGTCACGGTCGGTTTTCTCGGCCTTCTGCTTTCCACAGTCGGTCTGGACCCGATCCTGTCCGTCAAGCGCTACACAATGGGTTCCACCGATTTGCTCGCCGGTATTTCCTTTTTGCCTGTCATGATCGGTATGTTTGGAATCGGAGAGGTCCTGTCTCAGATTTTTGAATATAAACAGTCTCAGCAGGACAGGGAGGCTAGAGAAAAAGCAGCCAATCTGGAGCTGGGACGTGTGCTGCCAAATAAATCGGAGGCAAAGGCGCTTGCCGCGCCGACCTTTTTCGCATCTCTCGTCGCAACGGTCGTTGGGGCAATCCCGGCGGCGGGCGGAGACATCGCCTCTATTATCTGCTGGGGACAGGCCAGAAAAATGTCCAAGCATCCGGAAGAATACGGAAACGGTTCCATGGAGGGACTGGCCGTCAGCTGTGCCGCGAACAACGGGGTAATCGGCGGCGCCCTGACAACCATGCTTACGCTGGGGATTCCCGGCGACTCTGTCAGCGCGATTCTGATCGGTTCGCTTACCATGTACGGAATGCAGCCGGGACCCAAGATGTTTACGGACAATAAGCCGTTTGTCATCAACATCATGCTGCTGATGATCATGGCCAACATCCTGATGATGATATTTGGACTTTTAACCGCGAAAGCATCTGCAAAGGTTCTGAATGTAAAACCACAAACGGTTTGGGTTGCGGTCTGTGTTCTGTGTATTGTCGGTTCCTTTGCGCTGAACAACAGCATTTTTGACGTGATCGTCATGTCCCTTGCCGGCCTTCTCGGATTTGCTTTTAAACGCGGCGGATTTCCGGTCGGACCGTTTATTCTCGGACTCTTGTTGGGCGGTATGCTGGAGTCCAATTTGAGAAGAGCTCTGGTTTTGTCCAACGGAAGCTATGCGATATTTGTTACCAGACCCGTTACGCTGGTTTTGCTTCTGTTGATTGCCACGGTGTTTTTGTACCCGATCGTCAAGTCAATGGTGCAGCGGAAGAGAGAAACAACTTAATTCATAAGATTTCCGGGAGCGGAAAGTCGAAAAAGTTTATCGATGCGGCTCCACGTATATGGAAATGTTTCTTTTGTTGCTTTATAATGAAGAACGGTGAATAGAAACGAATACCGAAGGGGCTGCTCATGATGACAATTCGAGAAATAGCGGAACTGGCGGGCGTATCTCCCGCCACGGTTTCCCTGGTACTGAATGACAAAGACGGTGTCAGCGTTGAAACGAGACAGAGAGTAAGGGCGTTCCTGGAGGAATCCGGATACCATCAGAAAAGGTCATACAACCGCACGGACCGGAAAAATATTCGGTTTATCAAATACAAGGACAAAGGTCTTCTGGTTGAACATAACGGCGAATTTATCACCCGCGTGATTGACGGAATTGAGGATGGAGCGCGTTCCGCTGGCATTAATTTAAAAATAACCAATGTGACTTCCGACAATCTGGAACAGATGTTTGAAGAAATCAACGCGGAACAGGATGACGGGATTATCTTTCTTGGCACGGAATACCGCGCAGAGGATTTCGATTTTCTTAAAAAATTGACGGCCCCTGTTGTGGTGGTTGACAATGAAATGAGAAACCAGAGCTTTGACGCGGTTGTCATGAATAACGAAAATGCGGTGTTCTCGGCGGTTTCCTACTTGAAATCTCTCGGGCACACCCGAATTGGGCATATCCGGAGCGAATACGTTACGGACAATTTTCATGCCCGCGAAGTGGGCTTCCTGCGCGCCATGCAGGAAGAAAATCTTCCGGTCAATTCCGCGGATACGTATTATGTTCAGCCGGATCTGGATACTTCCTATGAAATGCTGCTGAAATACGCGGAAGACAGAAGGGATTTTCCAACAGCTTTTTTTGCCGATAACGACATTCTGGCGGTTGGCGCGCTCAGGGCGTTCCGGCAGGCGGGCAAACGGGTTCCGGATGATATTTCCGTCATTGGAATGGATGATCTGATGCTTGCCAGCATTTCGGAACCGCTCCTGACAACGCTGAAAATTCATAAGAAGACCATGGGCAAAATGGCGGTGTCACGCCTGATGGACAAAATATTTGAAGGAGATCAGACCATATTGAAGATTTTGGTGGATGCGGAACTGGTGGTTCGAGATTCCACCGGCCCTCATGTGGGAAAATCGACAGAACAGTCGGATGTGAAGTTATGAAAATTCTGGATTTTGGTTCATTAAATCTTGACTATGTATTTCAAGTGGATTCTATTGTATTGCCGGGGCAGACCATTCTCTCCAATCGGATGACGCTTTCTACCGGCGGAAAAGGGTTTAATCAGGCTGTCGCTGCGGCAAGAGCCGGAGCGGCTGTTTTTTTCGCCGGTGCACTGGCTTTAAAAGACCTACCTGTTTTTCAGAAGACATTGGATGAATGCGGCGCGGATTGGTCGCTGCTCGACACCGGGCATGAGTTTACCGGCAGTGCGATGATTCAGGTTGACCGCGACGGTCAGAACTGCATTGTTCTTTACGGCGGAGCTAACCAGGAAATCACCCGTGATTTTATCTGTAAGGTTCTTTCCGGATTTGAAAACGGAGATGTACTTCTCCTTCAAAATGAAATTTCAGAGCTTCCGTTTTTAATGAAACAGGCGTCGGAACGTGGGATGAGAATTTTTCTGAATCCGTCCCCCATCAGCCGGCAGCTTTTCGAGTGCCCCATGGAGGCGGTCGATACGCTCTTACTAAATGAAATCGAAGGACTGCAAATCAGCGGGGCAAAACAGCTGGATGAAATTCCGGACCTTCTGCTGAAAAAATATCCTGAGGTAAAAATAGTACTTACGCTTGGAAAACAGGGCGTTGTCTACGCCGACAAAAACAGAAGATTAAGTCATGGCATTTACGATATGCCGATCGAAGACACCACGGCGGCGGGCGACACCTTTACCGGCTTTTATTTAGCCGATATTTTGAAAAACAACGACGCGGCTCATGCGCTTCGCATCGCTTCCGCCGCGTCCTCTCTGGCGGTCAGCCGGCGCGGCGCGGCCGTTTCCATTCCTTCGGGAAAAGAGGTCGAAGCTTTTTTAAGAGAATTGGAGAAGACGAAGTCCTAATCTAAAAGAAGGGGTTGTGATTTTATGAATTCGGTACTGGATTTAATTGAAAGCTACGGGATGATCCCTGTCCTGAATCTCAAAAGGGAGGAAGACGCGCTGCCGCTTGCGAAAGCGCTTCAGAAAGGCGGCCTGCCGCTGATGGAGGTAATGTTCCGCACGGAAGCCGCCGCCGCGTGTATTCGGAAAATCGCGGCCGCGATGCCGGATTTCTGTATCGGGGCCGGTACGGTGCTGACGGTGGAACAGGCAGAAAAAGCGAAGGAGTGCGGAGCAAAATTCATTGTATCCCCGGATTTCAGCAAAGAAGTGATCCGGTATTGCCAAAAAGAGAATCTGCCGGTGGTGCCGGGCTGCATTACGCCGTCGGAGGTTCATCGGGCCGTTTCCATGGGACTGACGGTTCTCAAATTCTTCCCCGCCATCCAGATGGGCGGACTCAAAACCATGCAGCTTTTCTCAGGCCCGTATCCGCAGGTCAAATTTGTCCCAACCGGCGATCTGACCAGAAAAGAAATGAACGAGTACCTTTCTTTTTCGAAGGTTGCGGCTGCCGGCGGGGATTTTATGCTTAGCTACGACGATATAGAAAACCGCAGATTTGACCGGATTGAACAGAGCGTCCGCGAGACGATCCTGGAACATCTTGACTTTCATATCGCGCATGTGGGAATCAACTGCGCCTCCTCCGGCGAGGCAAAGGAGCTCGGGGAAGCCCTGTCGGCCGCGCTGTTTCAGAATATGACGGAATATGAAAAAAGTTATTTTTCCGGCAGCCTGTTCGAACTGATGAAAGCGCCGTTTTACAATCAAGGCGGGCACGTTGCAATCGGTACCCGCGATGCGGAACGCGCATACGCTTTTCTAAAGACTTCCGGTATCCGGTTTCACGAAGAAACGCTGACCCGCGACGAAAACGGACGGGTAAAAGCGGTATATCTGGAGCCTGATTTCGGCGGTTTTGCGCTTCACCTTCTGCAGCACGAAAAATAGAAGCCTGCCTGTCAGAAAAATGTTGCGCGGTTCGCCGGAATGTGATATGATAGAGAAGCATTTGAGATCCGTCGGAGAAATCCGATGGGATTCAACGCCTGAAAATCTTACGGCATTGAAACGGACAGTCCTCTGCCGACGGCATGAATGTCTGAAATTTAGGAGGATTCATCATGGACGCATTAAAGACAATTGCACAAAATTCGATGAAAGCGGAACTGCCCGCTTTTGAAATCGGTGATACCGTTCGGATCGACGTTAACATCCGTGAAGGCGAACGCGAAAGAATTCAGGCTTTTGAGGGAACCGTTATTGCCCGCAAAGGCTCTGGCGTCGGCGAAACCTTTACTGTTCGCCGTGTTTCTTACGGCGTTGGCGTGGAAAGAGTTTTCCCGTTGCATTCTCCGAACGTAAAGGAAGTCAAAGTAATCCGCAGGGGTAATGTCCGCAGGGCAAAGCTGTATTATCTGCGCGGCAGGGTCGGCAAGGCCGCAAAGGTCAAGAGCAAAATCCAGTAAGAGAATTTATACAGCGCATGGGAAGGGACATTTCGGTGTCCCTTTTTTGTTCTTTTGATCGGAGGAAATAGAATGAAGGATGTGTCGGATGCCAATTCCCCGCAGGAAACCGGTGCTGTTGAAAACTGGGTTGCGGAGAATTGCTATGAGTGGATTGAAGCCCTGATTATCTCGCTTTCCGTCATCATGATTTTGTTTGTGTCGCTGCTCCGCGTCAATATCGTCGTTGACGGGGACTCCATGAAGCCCAATTTTTACAATGGAAACCGGGTCCTGGTATCCTGCCTGAGCAGGAATCTTTCTCAGGGGGACGTCGTGGTAATCGATGCGAACGGAACCGGACTGAAGGAACGCATCATCAAGCGCGTGATCGCGACCGGAGGACAGACGGTGAATATCGATTTTACGACCGGCATCGTATCGGTCGACGGAAAAGAAATCGACGAGTCCGCGTATATTAAAAACGGAATTACAAAAGACCAGTATGACGTTAAATTTCCGCAGAAAGTTCCGGCAGGCCATATTTTTGTTCTGGGGGACAACCGCACCATCTCCGAAGACAGCCGGTTTCAGGAAGTGGGAATGATCGACTGCCGGTATGTGATCGGCAAGGTGATTTTCCTGTTGAATCCGTTCCATTCTATTGTAAAATAAAAACGTTATGTAAGTGGGTAAGGAGTTGAATTCCCGTTGGAAAAAGCGGATCCGGAAGCAGAAAAAGGGAAAAAGCCGTCCAAAACGAACGGCTTCGCCGTTAACTGTTACGAATGGATCGAGGCGCTGATTACCTCCCTGATTATTGTTGTGCTTCTGTTCTCCTTTTCGGTGAGGGTCGTCAGCGTCAGCGGGCCTTCCATGCTGCCCAATCTGCACTCCGGCGACAGAATCCTTCTCTTCAGCGGGTTTTACAAACCACGGCAGGACGACGTAGTCGTAATTACCCATACACAGGGGCTTTCGGAACCGATTATCAAGCGCGTGATTGCGCTTGAAAACCAAACGGTTAATATTGATTTTCAGTCCGGCACCGTCATTGTCGACGGAAAACGGTTGGACGAATCCCGGTATATTCAAAACGGCATCACCAAACAGCCTTCGGACTATCAGTTCCCGCTGACTGTACCGAAAGGATGTGTCTTTGTGCTTGGCGACAATCGTCTGGTTTCCAACGACAGCCGTAGCCGCGACGTGGGAATGGTGGACCAGCGGTTTATACTGGGCAAGGCGGAATGGGTTCTTTATCCGTTTGACCGCTTTGGAAAAGTAAATTCTTAAGGGGGTAAATCCATGCAGGAAGGCCGGCCGATCCAGTGGTTTCCAGGCCATATGGCCAAAACCCGTCGGCTCATGGAAAAAAATATCAAGCTGGTTGACGCTGTGGCGGAGGTAATCGACGCCCGGATTCCCTACAGCAGCCGGAACCCGGAGCTGAATCAGCTGGCGGGCGGAAAACCTCGCATCATGCTTCTGAACAAATCCGATCTTGCGGACCCCGTCCTTACCAAAGAATGGATTGCGTTTTTTCAGGAGCACGGCATGGGGGCGATTGCTGTGGACTGCCGTTCGGGAAACGGCCTGAACGGGTTTTTGCCGCTGGCCAAACGTATCCTTGCGGAAAAACTGGAGGCCTGGCGGGAAAAAGGGATGGCGGGGCGCAGAGTCAGAATCCTTGTCGCCGGAATCCCGAACGCGGGGAAAAGCTCGCTGATTAACCGTCTTTCCGGCAACAGCCGTGCATCGGTGGAAGACAGGCCCGGTGTCACCCGCAGCAGCCAGTGGTTTCCGGTGGGAAAAGAGATGGAGGTCCTTGACACTCCCGGCATTCTGTGGCCGAAATTTGAGGACCCCGCCGTAGGGGAACGCTTGGCGTTTACCGGTGCGATCAAGGATGACGTCATCGATATTGAAACTCTGGCCTGCCGGCTGCTGGAGGTTCTGGCTGCCGGCTATGCGGGGCTTCTGGTAAAGCGATACCGGCTGGAAAACGACATATCCGGCCTTGGCGCTTATGAACTGCTGGAGCTGATCGGCAGAAAACGCGGAATGCTCGCGGGCGGCGGAGCAATCGATACGGAACGTGCCGCCATCATGCTTCTGGATGAATTTCGGGCGGGTAAAATCGGAAGGATCACACTGGAAAAGGCCGGTGAAGGGCATGACTGACTGGCATTTCTACGAAGAAGAAGCGCGGCGCGACGGCTTTCCGCTTGTGTGCGGGATCGACGAGGCGGGGCGCGGACCGCTGGCCGGGCCCGTGTTTGCCGCGGTGGTCATCCTCCCGCCGCAGGTTCGGATTGAAGGTCTCAACGATTCTAAAAAGCTAAGTCCCAACAAGCGGGAAGAGCTTTATGATGTCATTTGCGAAACGGCGCAGGCATACGGCATCGGATTCGCAACCGAAGGCGAGATCGACGAAATCAATATCCTTCAGGCGACCTTCCTCGCCATGCGGCGGGCGTTCGATCAGCTGAATCTTTGCCCGGACTGCGCTCTGGTCGACGGCAACCGAATGCCTGACCTCGGCGTTGAGACAAGATTAATTGTAAAGGGCGATTCTCTTTCCGCCAGTATTGCGGCGGCTTCCATTCTTGCCAAGGTCAGCCGTGACCGGGTGATGTGCCGGATTGACGAAATTTATCCGGACTATGGATTCGCAAAGCACAAGGGTTACGGAACCGCGCTGCATATGGACAGGCTCCGGGAAAAAGGGCCTTGCCCGGTACATCGCAGGACCTTTTTGAAAAAGATTTTGGTCGGGTCCGGCAATGAATAATTCGTCGGGGCCATTCGGGGAAGAGGCTGCGGCCGATTATCTGACCGAAAACGGGTATCGGATTTTGGAGCGGAATTATCATAGCCGGTTCGGTGAGATCGACATAATCGCGGAAAACGGTCAGTATATTATATTTGCCGAAGTCAAAACAAGAAAGGCATTTTCTCTGGTTGACCCCGAATATGCCGTCACGTCGGGCAAACAGAGAAAAATCGCGAAGACAGCCCTTTTGTATCTTCAGAAAAACAAAACCCGGCTGCAGCCGCGTTTTGACGTAATTGGGATTGTGACTTCGGGCAACGGCCGTTCCGTGGTCTCCCTGAATCATATCAAAGACGCATTCGGTTTTTCGTCCTTTTATTGATAACTGCAAAACCGGAACCTACATTTTGGCAAGGGGGAACAGAAATTGAACTATCAGTCAACCAGAAGCCGTACAGGCAAAGTGACCTCCGCGCAGGCGATTTCTCAGGGACTCTGCGGGGACGGCGGCCTTTTTGTCCCGGAACAGTTTCCGGCTGTCGACAAAGAAGAACTGGCTTTGATGGAAAATGAGAGCTATCGGCAGCGCGCCGCGCGCATTCTTTCCCGCTATCTGACTGATTTTACCGTTGAAGAAGTGAGGGAATGCGTGGAGCTTGCATATCGTCCGAACCGCTTTCCGGAAGGACCGGCGCCCGTCTTTCAGATGGACCGAAATGTTTCGTTTTTGGAGTTGTGGCACGGCCCAACCTGTGCGTTTAAGGATATGGCGCTTCAAATTCTTCCTCTTCTGCTGACCCGTTCTTTGAAAAAAATCAGGTCGGATCGGGATGCGCTGATTCTTGTCGCAACCTCTGGCGATACCGGAAAGGCGGCGCTGGAAGGATTTCAGGATGTGGAAGGGACGCGCATCCTTGTTTTTTATCCGAAGGACGGCGTCAGCCCGATGCAGGAAAGGCAGATGCGCACGCAGAGCGGAGGAAATGTTTTCGTCTGCGCGGTGGAGGGGAACTTTGACGATACGCAGACCGGGGTCAAACGGATTTTCGGCGATGCGCAGACGCGGGAACTCCTTACGGAAAGAGGCGTGATGTTTTCGAGCGCGAATTCCATCAACTGGGGCCGGCTTCTGCCGCAGATCGTGTACTATTTTTCCGCTTACTGCGACCTGTGCGCCGGGCACTCGGTTCAGCGGGGGGTCCCGGTCAACTTTGTTGTTCCCACAGGAAATTTCGGCGATATTCTCGCCGCTTATTACGCAAAAAAAATGGGCCTGCCGATTCATAAACTGATATGCGCTTCCAACGCCAATAACGTGCTTACGGAATTCCTGACCACGGGCAAATACAACAGAAACCGCGAATTCTACACGACGATTTCTCCGTCGATGGATATTCTTGTTTCCAGCAATCTGGAGCGTCTTTTATACGATCTGACGGACCAAAATGACGAAAAGGTTGCCGACTGGATGCGCCGGCTGAACGAAACCGGTGAATATCAGGTGGACGAAGCGGTTCTGTCAAAAATCAGAGAGCTGTTTTACGCCGGATTCTGCAGCGACGACGAAACCAGGGAAGAAATAAAATCTCTGTTTGCAAACCAAAATTATCTTTGCGACCCTCACACGGGTGTTGCAGCCCGCGTCTATGAAAAGTATCTCCGGGATACGGACGACAACAAAACTCCTACCGTGATTGTTTCCACCGCAAGCCCGTACAAATTTGCGCCGGAGGTTTTGCGAGCGCTGGAAGGCCATGCTCCGACCGGCGATGAATTTCAGGCGGTGAGCCGCCTTTCACAACTGACCGCCACCCGGGTTCCCGCGCCGATTGCCGCGCTGGAATTGAAGACGGTGCGCTTTTCTTCCTCCTGCAAAAAAGAGGAGATGGGCGCGGCGGTGCTGAAAATATTGGATTCTAAATCCGTCTGAGAGCGTGCCGTTATGTCATTGTATGCGATAGCCGATCTTCATCTCTCCCTTGGCGCCGACAAGCCGATGGATGTGTTTGAGGGCTGGAAAAACTATACCGAGCGTCTTCAAAAAAACTGGCGCAGCGTCGTCGGCGGGGAAGACACCGTCGTCATTGCCGGGGATATTTCCTGGGCCATGAAGCTGGAGGATTCGCAGCGGGATTTCCGCTTTATCCATGAGCTGCCGGGGAAAAAACTGATCCTGAAAGGGAACCATGATTACTGGTGGTCCACCAGACAAAAAATAGAGAATTTTTTTGAGGAAAACGGGTTTACGGATCTCGGGCTAATCCACAACTGCGCCGCGCCAGCGGGGGACAGAGCCGTCTGCGGCACCCGCGGCTGGCTTTACAATGCCGAAAGTCAGCAGGACAAAAAAATAGTCAGCCGTGAAGTCGGCCGGCTGAATGCTTCCTTGGACGATGCGGAAAGGCTGGGCTTGAAACCGGTTGTGTTTCTGCATTATCCGCCCGTTTACGACGGAATGGAGTGCACGGAGATTTTGGACGTTTTGGCAAGTCATAAAATCAGCGATTGCTATTTCGGCCATATTCACGGCAGCCTTGCGGCAAAACGGGCGCCGGATGGGGAGTACAGGGGCATCCGCATGCATCTGATTTCCTGTGATTACCTTGGATTTTCGCCAATTTTAGTAAAATGAATAAATTAAAAACATTTCAGCGAAAGGTAGAAACTTTAGATTCCATGTGATATAATAGCTTAGACAATCGCAGATTTGCAGGAGGAAATGAAAAATGAGTTTAAAATCGACCACTCAGGTGGAAAAGAACCGCTACCAGCTGGAGGTTCTTGTGGATGCTGAAGAATTTGAAAAAGCCGTAGCTGCGGCTTATCATAAAGAAAGCAAAAAAATCACGATTCCTGGTTTCCGCAAGGGAAAAGCGCCCCGTAAGTTTATCGAAAAGTACTACGGAGAAAATGTGTTTTACGATGAAGCAATCAACTCCGTGTATCCGGGCGCGCTTGAACAGGCGATTGAAGAAGCTAAGCTTGAAATGATTGAGGATAAAATTGATTTCGATCTGGTTTCCGCCGACAAGGAAGGCCTTGTGTTTAAGGCAACCATCACCACGAAGCCGGAAGTGGAGATCGAGGGATATAAAGGCATTCCCGCAACAAAAAAGATTTCTGAAGTGACCGATGCGGATGTGGACGCGGAAATTGAAAAGGTGCGCGACCGCAATTCAAGAATGGTAACCGTGGAAGACAGGGAAGCCCAGAACGGCGACACCGCGGTGATCGATTTTGACGGATATGTCGACGGCGAAGCATTTTCCGGCGGAAAAGCGGAAAATTACAGCTTGCAGCTGGGCTCCGGCCAGTTTATTCCCGGTTTTGAGGATCAGGTGATCGGGCACAAATCCGGCGACGAGTTTGAAGTTAACGTCAAATTCCCGGAAGACTACGGTGCGAAGGAGCTCGCCGGAAAAGAAGCTGTTTTCAAAATAAAGCTTCATGAAATCAAGATGAAGGAGCTCCCGCAGGTCGACGACGATTTTGTCAAGGATGTCAGCGAGTTCGATACGCTGGATGCTTACCGCGCGGATATCCGCGAAAAACTGACTAAGGCAAGGGAAGAAAAAGTCACTGACGATCTTGACAATAAACTGATTGACGAGGTCGTTTCCAAGCTGAAAGCGGAAATTCCGGAAGCAATGTATGAAAACAGGATTAACGACGATCTGCGCGATTTCAGCTATCGTCTTCAGTCGCAGGGTCTCAATGTCGATACCTACATGAAGTATACAGGTCAGGATAAGGATGCAATCCGCGGTCAGTTCCGCCCGCAGGCGGAGCGTCAGGTAAAGCTGCGCCTTGCACTCGAAAAAATCGCGGAACTCGAAGGAATTGTTCCGTCCGATGAAGATGTCGAGCAGGAATATACCAAACTGGCGGAAAATTACAAGATGGATGCTGATAAAGTAAAGTCCCTGATTCGTAAGGAAGATTTAATTCAGGATATCGCGGTGGAAAAAGCTTTTGATCTGGTTCGCGACAGTGCCGTGGTCGCCGAAGAAAAGGAATAATTGTAACATTAAGGCCTGCATTTATAAAAAGATGCCGGATGACGGAATAATTAATAAGATTTCGCCAATGCTCTAATATTGCTGGCAACTGGAGGGATTTTAGAAATGAGCAGTTTAGTACCCTATGTAATTGAGCAAACTAATCGGGGCGAGCGTTCCTATGATATTTTTTCTCGCCTTCTAAACGACAGAATCGTAATGCTGACGGACGAAGTGAATGATGTGACCTCCAGCCTGGTGGTCGCTCAGCTATTGTATCTGGAGGGCCAGGATCCGACTAAAGATATCAGCCTTTATATCAACAGCCCCGGGGGTTCCGTTACAGCGGGTCTCGCGATTTTTGATACCATGCAGTACATTAAGTGCGATGTTTCCACCATCTGCATGGGCTTGGCTGCCAGCATGGGGGCGTTCCTTTTGGCGGCGGGCGCGAAAGGGAAGCGGTACGCGCTGCCCAACAGTGATATTATGATTCATCAGCCGAGCGGCGGCGCGCAGGGTCAGGCCACGGATATTAAAATTCAGGCCGATCATATGCTGCACATCAAGAAAAAGCTGAATGAAATTCTTTCCGAGCGCACCGGGCAGCCGCTTGAGGTCATTATGAGGGACACCGAACGCGACAACTTTATGACAGCGGATGATGCGGTCCGTTACGGATTGATTGACAAAGTGATACAGGGCCACGAAGATTCGACGAAATAGGGTGATTGAATGCCGAATAACGATGATAATAAGGGAAGAGAAATCTGCTGCTCCTTCTGTGGAAAACCGCAGAGCGAGGCGCGCCGCCTGATCGCGGGACCCGGCGTTTTCATCTGTGACGAATGCATCGAGCTTTGCACTTCTATCCTGAACGATGAAAAAAACCTTTCCACAAGGAAGGAAAGTTACAGCGAATCAGCCGCGGAGCTGCCGAAGCCGCAGGAGATTAAAAAACAGCTCGACGAATATGTCATCGGGCAGGAAGAAGCCAAAATCGCCCTTTCGGTCGCGGTGTATAACCATTATAAACGGATTTATTACGGCCGCGACAAAGACGATATTGAGCTGACGAAGAGCAATGTCCTTCTTTTGGGGCCGACGGGCGTTGGAAAAACATTGCTTGCCCAGACACTTGCCAAAATACTGGATGTTCCGTTCGCCATTGCCGACGCAACGACTCTGACGGAAGCCGGCTATGTGGGCGAAGATGTTGAAAATATTCTTTTGCGCCTGATTCAGGCGGCGGACTTTGATATCGAAAAAGCGGAACGCGGAATTATCTATATTGATGAAATCGACAAGATTGCCAGAAAATCAGAAAATCCATCTATTACGAGGGACGTCAGCGGAGAGGGTGTGCAACAGGCTCTGCTGAAAATATTGGAGGGTACGGTCTCCAATGTTCCACCGCAGGGCGGAAGAAAACATCCGCAGCAGGAGTTTCTGCAGATTGATACAACGAATATTCTCTTTATCTGCGGCGGCGCGTTCGACGGCTTAAACAAGATTATCGAGCGCCGTTCGGCCTCATCCTCCATCGGATTCGGCGCGCAGGTGCGCAGCAAAGCCGAACTGGACTCCACCTCCTGGATGAAGGACGTGATTCCGCACGATCTTGTCAGATTCGGGTTGATTCCGGAACTTGTCGGAAGGCTGCCTGTCATTGCGGCGCTTGACGGCCTGGATGAGAACGCATTGGTTCGGATTCTGACGGAACCGAAAAACAGCCTTGTCAACCAGTATAAAAAGCTTTTCCAACTGGATAAGGTTGAACTTGAGTTCCAACCGGAAGCACTCAATGCAATCGCTCAAAAAACGCTTGAACGGCGCACGGGAGCAAGGGGCCTGCGTTCCATTCTGGAAAATATGCTGACGGATTTGATGTATCATGTTCCGTCCGATTATACGGTTGAGAAAGTAATCATTACAAAGGATGCAGTGGAAAACGGAGCAAAGCCGGAAATCACTTATAATCCGGAGCGAAAGCCGGTCGCGCTCAAGATCACGGCCCCAAGTAAAAGGGGAAGAAAGGACACCGCTTCCTGACCAAACAATTTGCCTGTTGCAGTGCGGTAAACGATTCGCCTGCAACAGCTTTTTTTTCAAGGAGCTTTTTATGAGTATGAATGAAACTGACATACAGCACGGGGCCGGCCAGATTCCGGCTCTTGCACTGAGAGGGCTCGTTATTTTTCCGGGCATGCTGCTGCAGTTTGACGTCGGCCGCCGCAAGTCCATTTTGGCCCTCGAAAAGGCAATGGAGGAAAATCAACTGATTTTCCTTGTCACACAAAAAGATCTTGCGGACAATGACCCCGCCGAGGGAAATATCTATTCCATGGGGGTCGTGGCAAAAATCAAGCAGGTCATTCGGCGCAGCGACGACGGGGTGCGGCTGTTTGCTGAAGGACTTTACAGGGCTTCCGTTTCGTCCTATGAATCGGTGAGTCCTTTCCTGCTGGTCAATTTAAATAAAGTTGAAACGCTGCCGTTCCGTCCTACCCGCAGGGCGGAGGCGCTGATTCGCTATACGCAAAACCTGTTTGAACAGTTCATCCAGAACTATACCCACATTCCGCCGGATATTGTTATCGGCGTGGTTCAGAAGAAGGATTGCGGGGAACTGGCGGACTATATTGCATCCAATATCATGTTTGACTTTGAAGAAAAGCAAACGATTCTGGAGGAACTGCACCCTGTTCGCAGGCTGGAGAAGCTTGCCGCAATTCTGAAGAAGGAAACGCAGGTTCTTTCCATCGAAACGCAGATCAGTGAAAAGGCAAAAGAACAAATCGACCGCAATCAGAGGGAATATTTTCTGCGCGAGCAGATGAAAGCCATTTCCTATGAACTTGGGGAAGATGACAATCCTCAGCAGGAAGCGGACGATCTACGAGACCGCATTGAAAAACTCGGTCTGCCAAAAGCACAGCACGACAAGCTGATGAAAGAATGCGACCGTCTCTCTAAAATGCCGGAGGGCTCTCACGAGGGAAGCGTGATTGTCAGCTATCTGGAAACCTGTCTGGAATTACCGTGGAACGTTTCGAGTAAGGAACACATCGACCTGAAAAAGGCCGGAAGAATTCTTGACCGTGAGCATTACGGTCTGGAAAAGGTAAAAGAGCGTATTCTTGAAATTCTGGCCGTCAAAAAGCTTTCTCCGGAGATCAAGGGACAAATTATCTGCCTTGTAGGCCCTCCGGGCGTCGGCAAGACGTCGATTGCCCATTCGATCGCGGAAGCGATCGGGCGCAAATATGTTCGTGTTTCGCTCGGCGGCGTCCGGGACGAATCCGACATTGTGGGGCACCGCCGCACTTATATTGGTTCCATGCCCGGTCGGATTATCAACGCACTGAAACAGGCCGAAACCAACAATCCGCTGATCCTGCTCGACGAAATCGATAAAATGGGGAATAATTTCCGCGGCGATCCATCCTCCGCACTGCTGGAGGTTCTGGACTCCGAACAGAACAACGCTTTTTACGATCACTATATCGATATGCCCTTTGATTTGAGCAACGTGCTGTTTATCACGACTGCGAACGACGCGAGCACAATTCCGGAACCTCTTTTCGACCGTATGGACGTCATTACTCTGGGCAGTTATACGCATCTGGAAAAATATAATATTGCAGTGAAGCACCTGATTCCAAAACAGCTGAAGAAGCACGGAATCAGTCCTTCGCAGCTGAAGATTGCCCCGACGGCCGTCCACAAACTGATCGACGGCTACACAAGGGAAGCCGGCGTCAGAACTCTGGAACGCCGCATTGCGTCCCTGTGCAGGAAATGCGCCAAATATTTTGTTGAGGACGCGAAAAAGAAAATCACGATCAGCCCGAAAAAGCTCGAGGAGCTTCTCGGACCCGAAAAGTTTAAGCCGGAAAACGCAAGTAAGCAGGATATGGTCGGTCTGGTTAACGGCCTGGCATGGACCAGCGTCGGCGGAACCCTTTTGCCGATTGAAGTCGCCGTTATGGACGGGACCGGCAAACTGGAACTGACCGGTTCGCTCGGCGACGTTATGAAGGAATCCGCGCGTACTGCGATCAGCTGCATCAGAACCAGAGCCGGCAATCTTGGAATCAGCCATGATTTCTACACAAAATACGATATTCACATTCATGCGCCTGAAGGCGCGATTCCGAAGGACGGTCCGTCTGCCGGTACGGCAATGGCCACGGCGATTACCTCCGCGCTCTGCAATATTCCCATTCGGCACGACGTCGCCATGACCGGCGAAATTACGCTGCTGGGCCGCGTTCTGCCGATCGGCGGCCTGAAAGAAAAAACAATGGCGGCTTATCGGTCCGGCATCAAAACCGTCATTATTCCGGCGGAGAATGTATCCGACCTGGAAGAGATCGATACGGTGGTCAAAAACTCCATTCAGTTTGAGCCCGTTGATAAAATCGATCAGGTTTTGAAGATTGCGCTGACGAAGATGCCGATCCCGCAGAAGGCTTCGGGAACGCCGGATGCGATGCAGCTTTCGGCGCCGAAAAACATGGACCGCCCATCCACCGGCGCGGCCTCGATTCCTCAGTAACGGTAATTGAAATATGAGTATTGAAACAGCATTTTTTGAATTATCCGCCGGACGCGCGGATCAGCTCCCAGCTTCAACCCTGCCGGAAATTGTTTTTTCCGGCAGGTCGAACGCGGGAAAATCTTCTTTGATTAACCGCTTGCTTTCCCGAAAGTCGCTGGCGAGGACCAGCTCGGCTCCGGGCAAGACAGCCACGATTAATTTTTACAATCTGGGATTCTGCCGGTTTGCCGACCTTCCGGGGTACGGTTACGCAAAGGTTTCGAAATCCGAAAAGCTTCGGTGGGCGGAACTGGCGGAAGGCTATTTTCATCAGACGAGGGATATCCGCCTGGTTGTGCAGCTGATGGATCTCCGGCACGCACCGACGCAGGACGATCTTCAAATGGTCCGCTTTCTGACCGACAGCGGCATTCCCTGCCTGATAGCCGCCACAAAGTGTGACAAGCTCAACAAAACCGGACGCAGAACCCAGGAAGAGATGTATCGCAGCGAGTTTGCCGCCCGTCCTGAAATCGTGGTGGTACCCTGTTCCGCCGTGAACGGGGAGGGCGTCGATGCGATTCTTGAAAGGATTTTGTCGGCTTGTGATATTGCGGATAAGCAATGATAAGGATCGATCCTGTTTGACTTTTATGCGCTGAAATGATATTCTGATAAAGTTGGGAGAGTGGTTGAATTGAACTCAAAGTTGAAGGACGACAGCGTCGATTTTTTATTCAGCGCAATTCTTACATTGAAGACGCCGGAAGAATGCTATGCGTTTTTTGAAGACCTTTGCACGGTTCCGGAAATCAAGGCGATGTCGCAGCGGCTGTGGGTCGCGCACATGCTGAGCAATAAAAAGGTTTACAGCGATATTGTTGCGACTACGGGAGCCTCAACGGCCACGATAAGCCGTGTAAACCGTTCCCTTCATTACGGCTGCGACGGTTACAATATGGTTTTTCAGAAGCTGGAAGACAGCGAGAAAGCCAAATAAGATGGGATATGCGACATTTGCGCGTTATTATGACTCGTTGATTGCGGGAGTTTCCTACGGGGAACGCGCCGATTACCTTTTCAGTATTTTCGGCCGCCTTGGTCATCAGCCGGGTCTTACGCTTGACCTTGCCTGCGGTACGGGCAGCCTGACTTTGGAACTGGCCCGGCGCGGTGTTGATGTCGTCGGTCTGGATGCTTCCGCCGACATGCTGACGCTTGCGCAGCAAAAGCTTTCCGCGGCGGGATATTCCGTGCTGCTGTTAAATCAGAGAATGGAAGAACTGGAGCTCTGCGGCCCGGTGGATACGGTTGTCAGCTCTCTCGATTCCGTCAATCATTTGGAAACGCAGCAGCAGGTCTCTGAAACGTTTCGCCGGGTCTCAGCTTGCCTGAACCCGGGCGGATGCTTTGTTTTTGACGCGAATACCGTGTACAAGCACCGGGAAATCCTCGGCAGCCACACGTTTGTGTATGATTTAGGCAGCCTGTTCTGCGTGTGGCAGAACGCGTTTGAGGCCAAGACAAACCGGGTTGCCGTTTCACTGGATTTTTTCGAGCGGTTCGGAAGCGCCTATGAGCGCTCTTCCGAACGATTTTATGAGCGTGCTTATGATTCCAAGACGCTGTGTTCTCTCCTGGAACGCGCGGGGCTTCATGTTGCGGGCGTCTGGGCGGATCAAAGCTTTTTGCCTCCGTCGGATAAGACGGACCGAATGGTTATCGCTGCAGTAAAATAGGTCCTGCGCAGAGTATTGGCACGGATGAATTTTTTCTTAGAAGCATAATGAATAAAATGGTAAAAAACTTGAAAAAAAGTAGTTTTTCCTGTTGACAACTGCGGATAAATATTGTATTATATAACACGTCGCTGATGAAACGGTGCGAACAGTCGGGAGCATAGCTCAGCTGGTTAGAGCACCTGCCTTACAAGCAGGGGGTCATAGGTTCGAGTCCTATTGTTCCCACCATTTCAGATGGCTCGGTAGTTCAGCTGGTTAGAACGCTAGCCTGTCACGCTAGAGGTCGTCGGTTCGATCCCGATCCGAGTCGCCATATTTGCCTCTGTAGCTCAGTCGGTAGAGCAGGGGACTGAAAATCCCCGTGTCGGTGGTTCGATTCCGCCCGGAGGCACCAAAATGCGAACGTAGCTCATCTGGTAGAGCGCCACCTTGCCAAGGTGGAGGTAGCGAGTTCGAGCCTCGTCGTTCGCTCCATTTTTGGCGTCATAGCCAAGTGGTAAGGCAAGGGTCTGCAAAACCCTCATCCCCGGTCCGAATCCGGGTGACGCCTCCAAAATGATTTGAAAGCCTCAAAACCTTAGTGGTTTTGAGGCTTTTTGTCAATGACTCTGATGTTTTTTCTCTCCCGGATTCAGAATGAAGGAATCGGTGGTGGTAACATGGTGCTGGATTTAAACGGTTCATGGAGGATGCGCAGGGTGGGGCAGCCCGAATGGAGGAACGCCCGGGTTCCCGGCTCGGTTTGTTCCGATTTGCTGGACGCGGGTCTCATAAAAGATCCGTTTTACGGAACCAACGAATCTGACACGCTGAACATTTTCGACGGCGATTTTGAATATCGGCGCTCGTTTCTTGTCGACGAAGAATTGCTTCGGCATGACAGGGTACAGCTTTGCTGCGAGGGGCTGGATACCCTTTGCACGCTTTCTGTCAACGATTGCCTTTTGGCGAACACCGACAATATGCACAGAACCTATGAGTTTGACTGTAAGAAGATGCTCCGGTTAGGGGAGAATATAATCGACGTTATTTTCCATTCCCCGACCCGGTTCGTTGCGGAAAAGCAGCGGGAGCAGCCGCTTCGCAATTCGGAAGAGGCTTACAGCGGCGGAATTTCGCATCTGCGCAAAGCGCATTATATGTTCGGGTGGGACTGGGGCCCGATGATTCCGGACATGGGAATTTGGCGGAATATTATGCTGATCGGCCGCGATCATGCGTATATCAGGGATTATTCCGTTTCTCAGGTTCATCAAAGTTCAAGCGTGGCGCTGAACATCTCCGTATCCCTTGAAAAATGGGCCGGGGATGATTTCCAAGTCAAAGCCGTGCTGACATCCCCCGAGGGGAGTATTCTGGCAAAGCGGACGGTCAGCTTGGGCGAAAGCAATTCCATTCCCCTTTCGGTGAAGGAACCGCGCCTGTGGTGGCCCAACGGCTACGGCGAACAACCGCTTTACAGGGTTTCTCTTTTCCTGTATGAGGAGAAACGCAAGCTGGGCGAAAAAGAGTTTCGGCTCGGGCTGAGGACGCTGAAGCTGGTCAGGGAGCGGGATCAGTGGGGAACATCATTCGCATTTGAAATCAACGGCGTAAGGATTTTTGCAATGGGAGCGGACTATATTCCGGAGGACAATCTTCTTTCCCGCAGGAACAGAGCCCGAACTGAGAAATTGATCCGGAGCTGCGTTCGCGCCAATTTCAATATGATCCGCGTCTGGGGCGGCGGAATCTATCCTGACGACTATTTTTACGAGCTGTGCGACCGTTACGGGCTTCTGGTCTGGCAGGATTTTATGTTTGCGTGCGGGGTATATGACTTTGACGAAAAATTTCGGGACAGTGTCAGACATGAGCTGGAGGACAATATCAAACGGATTCGCGGACATGCGTCGCTTGCGCTTTGGTGCGGCAACAACGAAATGGAATGGATGTGGGTTCAGAACTGGAAAAACGAGACGTCGCTGAAACGGTATCGGATGGAGTATCAGGAGCAGTTTGAAAAGAGTCTGCCGGAATTTGTCTCCCGGCTGGATCCCGATACCCCGTATTGGCCATCTTCGCCGTCGTCAGGCGGTGATTTTCATAATCCTAATGATGAGAACAGGGGAGATATGCATGACTGGGACGTCTGGCACGGGAAAAAGCCGTTTACGGATTACCGGTCGGTTATTCCGCGCTTCATGTCGGAATTCGGCCTCCAATCCTTCCCAAGCCTGAAAACCGTAAAAACGTTTGCTTCTTCGGAGGAGTGGAACATTTTTTCGCGTGTTATGGAATCGCATCAGAAAAGCGGAACGGGCAATGAAAAAATACTCTATTATATTTCTCAGTATTTCAGGTATCCCGGCAACTTTGATTCGCTGCTTTACCTTTCCCAGTTAATTCAGGCGGAGGGAATTCGGTATGGGGTGGAACACTGGCGACGCAGCCGCGGAAGGTGCATGGGCGTGATTTACTGGCAGCTGAATGACTGCTGGCCTGTCGCCTCGTGGTCCGGCATCGACGGATGCGGCCGGTGGAAGGCACTGCATTACACAGTGAAACGGTGTTTTGCTCCGGTTCTTGCCAGCGCCTGTGAGGAAGGGACGCGGGTTTCTCTTCATGTTTCCAATGAATCGAAAACTTCCGTAACAGGCTGTTTGGAATGGAAGCTGATGACGCCGGATTCAGCGGTGCTTGAGAGCGGTGAAATGACTGTTTGTTCGGAACCCCTTTCCTCAAAGCAATGCGCAAGCCTGGACTTTTCACGGCAATTTACGACGGAGGAGAAAAAGTACGATGTTTATCTGGAGTATTTGTTTAGTGTTGGCGGTAAGCGGGTGAGCGGGGGAACCGTTCTGTTCTGCAAAGCAAAACACTTTCATTTCCATAATCCCGCAATTAAAACGGACATCACGGAGAAGGAAGGCCGATTTTTCATTCGCCTCCGGGCTGATGCGTTCGCTAAATTTGTGGAACTCGATTTGAAGCACTGCGACGCGGTTTTCAGCGACAATTATTTTGATCTCTCCGCCCATACCGACCGGATCATCGCTTTGAAGAAAACGGAACTCGACGTTCCGCTGAATTCGGCGCGGCTTGCCGAAGAGCTGTCGGTCAGGAGCGTCTATGACACTTATGAGAAGTTTTAATATTTCCCGCGCGTGAAACAAAGCCCCGGCGGAATCCTTTCGGACTCCACCGGGGCTTTGTCAGCCGACGCCGGACTTACAGCCAGCGAAGCAGTTTTTCATGGTCCTTCTTTTTCACTTTCGGTGTTTCACCGTCGGGATAGCCCAGAGCAATCAGGGCAATCAGCTCTTCCTCAGGCGGAACGTTCAGAATGGCAGAGGCTTTGTCGATGTCGAATACGCCTAGAATGACGGTTCCAATCCCGTGATCCTTTGCGGCCAGACAAAAAGTCTGGCAGGCAACTCCGCAGTCGAAAAAGGTGTAGCCGTCTCCGTATTTTGTGGAAGGAGAACCGTCGCGCTCAAACCCGCTTCTTTTTTTCACGGCGGTCACAGCAACTGCCGCAGGTGCGCCGCGCAGAATCCTGGAATTGAAATCAGGCGTCGCTTCTTCGGCGAGCCTGTCCAGAATTTCTCTGCTGTCAATGACGGCATATCTTGTAGGCTGCGCGTTTTTCCACGACGGAATCTGGCCGGCCAAGTCTACCAGTTTCGTAATCAGGTCCCTGTCAATCGGTTTCGAAAGGAATTTTCTCACGCTTTGTCGTTCTTCTATACAGGAAATCGCATCCATGAACTTTCCTCCTTTATTGGCCCTATTGTACCACTTCCGGCGAACATTGAAAAGCGATTTCCTGTTTTGCCCGAACTGCATGGAAAAGATAGCTCAGAGGTTTAATAGATTTCAGCCTGCATCGCCGCGGAATACCGCCGCGTAAGATCAAATACGGGAAGGCCGGAGGAATCCGTGAACTGCTCGGGAGCGGTATGTATGACCCCCATACCGAGGAACATTTCCTTGATCCATTCGGCTTTCTTTAGCAGCTCCTCTTCGCTTTCCTGCATTCCGTTGCCAATCCACCGAATGATGTAGCTGACAAACGCGTTCGTGAAAAAATCGAGCAGAAACTGCTTTTCCTCCGGATTTACGGAGAGACCGCAGCACGCATCTTCATAGATCATGCCGATCCAGCGATAAAGGATGGGGTACAGAAATTTTTCCACCGTCTCTTTCCGCAGCGAACGGTTAATATTTCGCAGAAAGGCCTTGTTCTGCCTGGAGTAGCGCAGCACGTCGATCAGGGCGTTTTTCCAGCTGTAGCGATTGACCCCGTTCACCTGCTTGAAAATTTCATTTTGATAAATCCATTCCAGCAGTTGATAGATGTCTTTAAAGTGGTAATAGAAGGTCTGACGATTCAATCCGCAGTGGTCGGTAACATTTTGAACGGTTATTTTTCGAAACGGTGTGGTTTTCATTAAGTCTTTCAGGGAGCTTGCAAGCAGTTGCTTGGTGTGAGTCATACGTTCCATTAAATTCCTCCTGATGCCGACTGCTTTTTGGGATATAACAGGAAATGCCGTCCCGTCAGCCGTGTACAGCGGACGGGACGGATATGGACGATTAAATTAAAACTGTACAAAGGCGGGAGTTTCCGCCGGCGCGCCGAGAAGTTGTTTCAGTTCGTCATCCAGCTTCAGGAGGGAAATGGAACATCCGCCCATTTCAAGGGAAGTCATGCCGTTTCCGACGTAAGTTTTTACAATTTTGATGCCTTTTTCGGCAAGAACTTCGGCTACCCTCCGGTTCACAATAAACAGCTCCATCAGCGGTGTCGCGCCGAGGCCGTTGATCAATACCGCCGTCTCATCCCCTGGGGAAAGCTGCAGGTCGTCGAATATTTTTTCAAGAAGGCGGTCGGCAATCCGGTCGGCTGTTTGAAGGGGTTCCCTCTGAATGCCTGGCTCCCCGTGGATTCCCATGCCGATTTCCATTTCGTTTTCTTTCAGCACGAAACTTGGTTTGCCCGCTTCCGGTACCGTGCAGGGAGAAATCGCCATGCCCATGGAACGCACATTGGCAATTACCTTTTCAGCGACGGCTTTTACCTCGTCCAGTGTACCGCCGGATTCTGCTTTTGCTCCGGCAATCTTATGGACGAAAAGCGTTCCGGCGATCCCTCTGCGTCCGCTGGTGAACGTGCTGTTTTCCACCGCCACGTCGTCATTGACCACGACCTTTTCCACACGGATGCCTTCGGCGTCGGCCATTTCAGCCGCCATCTCGAAGTTCAGAACATCTCCCGTGTAGTTTTTGATAATCAGAAGAACACCCTTGCCGCCGTTTACCGCTTTGACGGCTTCGTAAATCTGATCCGGTGTGGGGGAGGTAAAAACGGCTCCGGCCACGGCGGCATCCAGCATGCCGCGCCCGACATAACCGCCGTGCGCGGGTTCGTGGCCGCTTCCGCCTCCGCTGACGAGGGCAACCTTCTCAGCCGGAGCTTTTGTCCGCGTGAGCACGTTCAGGCCTTCCAGTCGACGAACGTACTGCGGATAGGCGCACACCATGCCGTCCAGCATTTCATCCACAACATCCGCGGGATGATTGATAATCTTCTTCATAAAGTTCAACCTCGCTTTCTTTTATTCCGCGGCGTAGAGCCGCAAATCCTTTTAACATGCAGGTTGCTCGCACCGGAGCGGCCTTGGCCGCGTTGATTTTTTACGTAAAATGATCATAGCTTATTGGCATTGCAGGCTTCTTTCGCGGCCGAGACGACTTCTTTTGGAGAAGCGCCGGTTGAAGCGCATATGGCCGCGGTCATGGTTCCTTCTACCAGAGGTGCGTCTGCAATCAAAACGCGGCCGCGCTGCTCGTCGTCCAGAAATTCCAGCGCGGTTTCCGTACTGAGAACGGCGCTGCCAAGGTCGAGGAGGACAACGGCACCGTCTCCCGTATCCGCCAGCCGGATGGCGTGCTCAATCCGTAATGCGTCCGTGCCGATTTTGTGGTCCGCGACGCCGCCGGCAGCTTCGATCCTGACAGCCTCTCCTGCGATCTGCTTTGCAAGGTCGCGCACGCCCTCCGCGATCTTTTCGCTGTGTGACACAATAACAAGTCCTACCATATTTATTACTCCTTGTGATTCTTTTGAGCGTATTGAAGCAGGGCGTTCAGGATAATCCACACCGATGTGGCCCCGGGGTCCTGGTGGCCGATGCTTCTTTCCCCCAGGTAGCTGGCACGTCCTTTTTTGGCCGGGATGGTTTTGGTGTATTCAACGCCCCTTTTCGCTGCGTCGCGCGCGGCTTCCAGGCATTCCGGAAAATCTCCGCCGTTTTTCAGGGTATCCTCAAAGGCGCGATAAGCGGGTTCCAGAGCGTCCACCATGGTTTTATCACCTTCCGCTGCCTTGCCGCGCTCTTCCACTCCGTTAACAGCCGCACGAAACATGGAGAGCGCAAGATCGGGATTCAGCATGTCGCCTTCCCCTACTGTCTTACCGGCGCGCAGAAATGCCGTCCCGTAAAGCGGGCCGGAGGCGCCGCCTACCGTTGAAATCAACGTTAAAGCTACCTGCCGGAGCCCGGAGGACAAATCGGCCGGTTCAGCGGAATTCAGCTTGGCCATGACGGCGTCAAAGCCTCTCGCCATGTTGATTCCGTGGTCGGCGTCGCCGATTTCGCGGTCAAGATCCGTCAGATAATCTTTATTGGCCTTGATGGCACTTGCGATTTCTTCCATCGCGCCTTTTAATGAGCCTTTCATCATAAACAGTCCTTTCTGGTAAACATACGAAATAGATTGATTTTTAAGCCCTGTATATTTTATTACGAAGTAGTCTTTTTCATTACTTAACGATGAGCTTTCTGTCGGCATTATCAATAATTTTCATGCTTGTTTCCATCCCACAATCATATAATACTCTAGATCGGCAGAGAAGTAATTAGACAAATTCCTTTATTCGTATAGACAAACGCGGAATATTGTGTATTTACAGAAGCGAGATTCAATGCTAGGATGATGTCAAGATATTTTATGCAATTTGCATAAAATTGAATTCTTCTATGCGGATAGAAAGGGAGGAATTGTAAATGGGTCGGTATATCATGGCATTGGATGCCGGAACGACCAGCTCTCGCTGCATTCTGTTTAACGAAAAGGGCGAGATGATCAGCGTGGCTCAGAAGGAGTTTACGCAGTACTTTCCAAAACCAGGGTGGGTGGAACATGATGCAATGGAAATTTGGTCCACGCAGATCGGGGTTGCCCAGGAGGCAATGTACAAAATCAACGCAAGCGCGAAGGACATTGCGGCCATCGGAATTACAAACCAGCGTGAAACAACCATCGTCTGGGACAAAAAGACAGGCGAACCGGTCTATCATGCCATTGTATGGCAGTGCAGGCGCACGTCCGAATACTGCGACAGTCTGAAAGAAAAGGGCATGACGGACATCTTCCGCCAAAAAACCGGCCTTGTCATCGACGCTTATTTTTCGGCAACCAAGTTAAGGTGGATTCTGGAAAACGTGCCCGGTGCCCGCGAAAGGGCGGAAGCGGGAGAACTGCTGTTCGGGACGGTGGACAGCTGGCTGATCTGGAATCTGACCAAAGGGAAAGTACATGTAACGGATTATTCAAACGCGTCGCGTACCATGCTGTTTAATATACAGGAATTGAAGTGGGACGAGGAAATCTTAAAGGAATTGAATATCCCGGCCTGCATGCTGCCGGCGGTCATGCCGTCGAGCTGTGTCTACGGGGAAACGGATCCCACGATTTTCGGCGGCCCGATTCCGATTGCAGGCGCGGCGGGCGATCAGCAGGCAGCTCTTTTTGGTCAAACCTGTTTCTTGGCCGGCGAAGCTAAAAATACATATGGAACAGGCTGCTTCCTGCTGATGAACACGGGGGAAAAGCCGGTTTATTCCAAGAACGGGCTGGTCACTACCATTGCATGGGGGCTTGACGGAAAAGTCAATTACGCGCTGGAAGGCTCCATCTTTGTCGCGGGCGCGTCCATTCAGTGGCTTCGCGACCAGTTGCGGCTGATTGACAGCTCTCCGGATTCGGAATACATGGCGAAAAAGGTTAAGGATACAAACGGTGTCTATGTGGTTCCGGCGTTCACAGGCCTTGGGGCGCCCTACTGGGATCAATATGCCAGAGGCGTGATTGTCGGGCTGACAAGAGGAGCTAACAAGTACCACCTGATCCGTGCGACGCTTGAATCGCTGGCCTACCAGACGCTGGACGTGCTGAAAGCAATGGAACAGGATTCAGGAATCAAACTGAATTCGCTCAAGGTGGACGGCGGAGCCTGCGCAAACGACTTCCTCATGCAGTTCCAGTCCGATATGATCGGCGCGCCGGTACGCCGCCCGGTATGCGTGGAAACGACAGCGATGGGAGCCTCCTACCTGGCGGGACTCGCAGTAAAATACTGGTCTGGAAAAGAAGAAGTGATTCAGAACTGGCGCATCTCCAAAGTCTTTGAACCCGCTATGGAAGACAGTGAGCGTGACGAATTGGTTAAAGGTTGGCATAAGGCGGTAAAATGTTCTCTCGGCTGGGCAAAAGATTAAATGATTCATTCGAAAATATAATAGATTGAAATTGAGGTGTATGATAATGTTACCGTATATTGGGGAATTTGTCGGCACAGCAATTCTTATCATTCTGGGCGACGGCGTCGTTGCCAATGTTACCCTGAATAAATCAGGCATGAAGGGCGGCGGATCCGTACAGATCACCATTGCATGGGGCCTTGCCGTCATGCTTCCGGCGTTCGTGTTCGGCGCGGCGTCCGGCGCGCATTTTAATCCCGCGCTGACCATTGCCCTTGCCGCGGCAGGCAGCTTTGCCTGGAGCATGGTGCCGGGGTATATCGTGTCTCAGATTTTGGGCGGTTTCTGCGGCGGACTGATTGTCTATGCGCTGTTTAAAGACCAGTTTGACGAGACCGAGAGCCAGGCCACCATTTTGGGATGTTTTTCGACCGGCCCGGCTATCCGCAACCTTCCCCGCAACTTTCTTTCGGAACTCGTCGGAACCTTCCTTCTTGTCTTTACCATTATGGGAATTGGCAACGTAAAGGGAGCGGGCGGCGTCGGCCTGAATTATCTGCTGGTTTTCGGAATCATCGTTTCAATCGGTATGTCCCTCGGCGGCCTGACCGGA
Organism: Caproicibacter sp.; assembly: GCF_046707225.1. Lineage (NCBI taxonomy): Bacteria > Bacillati > Bacillota > Clostridia > Eubacteriales > Acutalibacteraceae > Caproicibacter > Caproicibacter sp. The sequence goes on from NZ_JBJKOP010000029.1 coordinate 126,477, forward strand.
TACGCGATCAACCCTGCACGTGACCTTGGTCCGCGTCTGGCGCATGCGGTGCTGCCCATTAAGAATAAGGGCGGCTCCAACTGGAGCTACGGTTTGATCGTCCCGATTTTTGGGCCAATTGTGGGCGGCCTGCTGGCGTGCCTGCTGTTTAAAGTGATTCCCTGGTAATTCGTATTACTTCCGTCCGGTAACAGTGAAAGAAGCAGGGGCAAACATCGTCCTGTCTACCCCTGCATTCTTTTGCGGTTTTTTAGAAAATGAAACAGTATTTCGCATCAGAGCGAAACAAAAAAAGGTTGGTGTTCATGGTCATGCTGGATGTACTGATTATCGGCGGCGGGGTTGTGGGATGCACAACGGCGAGAATGCTGGCCGGGTATCAACTGAAAACAGCTTTGCTGGAAAAGGCTTCCGATATCTGCGAGGGGGAGAGCAAGGCCAATACGGCGATCGTCCACGGCGGATATGATGCGAAGCCCCACACGATGAAAGCAAAATATAATGTTATGGGAAACGGCATGTTTCAAAAAATGTGCTCTGAACTGGACGTGCCGCTGAAGTGGAACACATCCCTGGTCGTCGCTTTTTCAGAGGATGGAATCCCCAAACTGGAAGAACTGAAGCATCAAGGGGAAATGAACGGCGTGCCAAACCTCAGCGTGATCGGCAGAGAGGAACTCAGAAAACGGGAACCCAATATCAGCCCCGCGGCCTGTGCCGCGCTTCTGGTAGAAACGGGAGGCATTGTATGCCCCTATGAACTGACGGTGGCAAATGCGGAAAACGCGGCGGAAAACGGGGTCCGGTTTTATCGCAATGCGCCGGTTACGGGAATCCAGAAAGGGGAAGACTGCTGGATTGTGCAAAGCGGCGCGGGAACTTTTACCGCAAAAGCGGTTGTGAACTGTGCTGGGCTTTACTCTGATGAGATCAATAATATGGTTTCTGAGGACAAGATTCACATCCTGCCGCGCAGAGGGGAATATTATATCCTCGATAAAAAATATGCCGATGTTTTTCATGCCTCTGTTTTTCAGCTGCCTACGAAAATGGGAAAGGGTATTCTGGTCACGCCGACTGTGGACGGAACGATTTTAGTCGGTCCTACGGCGGAGGACCTCGACGTGCGGGACGACACCCGCACAACTTCGGAAGGACTGGCAAAAGCGATTCGGTTCGGTAGTCTTACGTGGGAGCATATTCCGATGCGGGACGTCATTACGACGTTCTCCGGCATTCGCGCACACTGCGACCGGGATGATTTTGTCCTGGGGGAGGCCCCTGACGCTCCGATGTTCTTTAACGCTGTGGGAGTGGAATCTCCCGGATTAACCTCTTCGCCCGCGATCGGCCGTTATCTGGCGGATTTAGTCGCGGAAAAGCTCCATGCGAAGGTGAATCCGAATTACAATCCGATTCGTAAAGGAATCCCCAAATTCAGGGAAATGACCAATGAGGAACGGGCAAAGGCGATTGCCTCCAACCCGGACTATGCGAAAGTCGTTTGCCGGTGTGAAACTGTTACGGAGGCGGAAATCAGGGAAGCGATTCGCAGGCCTGTGGGAGCCAGAACCATCGATGGGATCAAACGCCGGACCAGAGCCGGAATGGGAAGATGCCAGGCCGGATTCTGTACGCCGCGGACTGTTGAAATTCTAAGTGAGGAGCTGCATATTTCTCCGCTGGAAGTGACAAAGTTCGGTGGAAACTCAAAGCTGCTTTCCGGCAATCTGTTTCAAAAGGGGGATGAGGCGGAATGAGAACGGTCGATATCCTGATTGTGGGCGGCGGCCCGGCCGGTCTTGCCGCGGCGGTATCCGCCTATGAAAGCGGATGCAGGAGCATCCTGATTCTGGAAAGGGAAGAGGCTCTTGGCGGAATCCTGAAACAATGCATTCATAACGGCTTCGGACTGCATACGTTTCACGAAGAGCTGACCGGCCCGGAATATGCCCAGAAATACATCGACAAAGTTGTCGAGTACCAGATTTCCTATCAGTGCTGCACCATGGTTCTGGATATTACGGAAGAACGGGTGGTCACTGCGGTCAGCAATGTGAACGGCTTGCAGCAATTTCAGGCAAAATCCGTGATTTTGGCAATGGGCTGCAGGGAGCGTCCCCGCGGCGCGCTCGCCATACCGGGCTGGAGATGCTCCGGAATCTATACCGCCGGGACGGCGCAGAAATTTGTAAACCTTGAGGGAATCATGCCGGGCAAAAAGGTGATGATTCTCGGCTCCGGCGACATCGGTCTCATCATGGCCCGCAGAATGACCTTTATGGGGGCGAAAGTACTTGCCTGCGTGGAACTGCTGCCGTATTCCTCCGGACTCAAGCGAAATATTGTACAGTGTCTGGATGATTACGGGATTCCATTGCTTTTGAATCACACGGTCGTCGATATTTCCGGCAGCGAACGTCTGGAGGGCGTGACGGTTGCGGAGGTTGACCCCGAGACGAAACAGCCGATTCCGGGGACGGAAACATATTATGAATGCGATACGCTGCTCCTTTCCGTCGGGCTGATTCCGGAAAACGAACTCAGCAAGCTGGCGGGCGTGAAAATTTCGCCGGCAACGGGCGGAGCGGAGGTCGACGAAAATCTGGAAACATCGGTCCCGGGGATTTTTTCCTGCGGCAATGTGCTTCATGTGCATGACCTGGTGGACTTTGTGTCTCAGGAGGCGGAGAAGGCGGGCAAAAGAGCCTTTCAGTTTGTCCAGGGGCAGTTGGAGGAAAACGGAGCCCGGATTCCCGTCACGGGGGGCTTCGGCGTGGCCGGAGCGGTGCCGCAGGTTCTTCATGCCGGATCCGGCGACAGCCCGGTTACACTGATGTTTCGCCCGAAAGGGGTTTACCGGAACGCTAAAATCGGCGTAAGCGCGGAAGGCACGGAACTGTATTCCAGAAAATACCGTATTCTGACTCCCGGCGAGATGGTCAGTCTGGAGCTTGGGCCGGAGCTTCTCAGCAGGGCTGCCGGAGCAAAAGAACTTACGGTGAAAGTGGAGGCCTGACAGATGCGGAAGGAAATTACTTGTATTGGCTGCCCGATGGGCTGCCGGATGACGGCCGAGGTGGAAAACGGCAAAATTCTGTCGGTGGAAGGATATTCCTGCAACGTCGGGAAAAAATACGCGCAGGAAGAGCTGACTGTTCCGAAAAGAATGGTCACTTCTTTGGCCCATGTTCGCGGCAGCAGCCGGCCTTTGCCGGTCAGAACATCCGCTCCGATTGAAAAGAGCAAAATCTTCGACTGTCTCAGGGAAATCAGAGCCTGCGAAATCACGCCGCCCGTTAAGATCGGCGACGTCATCATTTCCCACGTCTGCGGGACACAGGCCGATATTGTGGCGACCAGAGAGGTTTTCTGACCGATGTGAGAACCCCCGCGGAAAGAAAAGGTTCTTTCCGCGGGGGTTCTCTTTGCTATGAGTGTTTTATGGAAAACTTTTTCTCCGTACCGTTTTTTAGCCGCTCCAGATTTGCCCGGTGTTTATACACCAAAAGCCCGGCAAACAGCATGGAAAAAGCGGTTGTAATCCATACGTAGGAAAGCGGCGCGGCACCCGGTTTGCAGTCGCGGAAATAAGAGAACAGGAAATTAATCAGCGGGAAAGACAGAGCGCCGCAGATGGAAGAGATGGAAACAATCCTTGTAAAGAAAAAGACAACGGCGAAAATCGAAACCGCGATCAGAAAATACCGCCAGTCCAGAAAAGCAATGATGGCGGCGGAAGCAAGCACGCCCTTGCCGCCCCGAAAATGAAAATAAAGCGGGTAGATATGCCCCACGACGCACGCAATGCCTGCCAGATAGGCGCCGTACTGAATAAAATACTCCGGCAAATGGTATTGAAGGCAGAGATGTTGAAACACGGTCCTGCCGATCAGCACCGAAGCGGCGCCCTTTGAAAAATCGAAGATGAACGTGAGAATTCCCGCTTTGACGCCGACACAGCGAAGCACGTTTGTCAAACCGGCGTTTCCGCTGCCAAGGGTTCGAATGTCCTTACGGCCGCAAAACAGTTTTGTAAAGAGAATGGAAAAACTGATGCTTCCCAAAAGATATGAAACAGCGGCAACCAGCATCGACGGCAAGGCGAAGATCACAAATTCCTGCATTCGAATTCCTCCCTGTACATGAACAGATTCATTTTTTGACCGCTTCATCGGTACGGGTTAATGTATGGCAAAAAACCGGCAAATACCGGCGCGGTCTTTTCTATATCTATGTACCATTCCAGAATATTATAATATCACATAATTTTAATATTTCAACAAATAATGTTGTATATATTTAATAAATTTAAGAACCGTCCGGCTTCTTTGTTGATGCCGGACGGTTCCTGGGTTATCGGCTGTGCCTGCGTTCCTTTTGATAGAAGAGATAGGAGAGGGAAATCAGAAGGATCAGGCCGGCGGCCGTGAAAAAGCCGATTCTGTAATCCCCTACCCCAAGACTGAAAAAGATAAGAACGGCGATGACCGCAAGAGACATATAAGCCCCGCCTTTGCCCAGAATCATCGGAGAAGTAAACTGTTCTTCCGGATGCCGGCGTTTCAGCCACAAAAGGAAGATAATCAGATTAATCGTCCAGCTGAAAAAGGAAAAGTAGGAACAGGCGGAGATCAGATAATTGAACAGCTTCGAGCTCAGTACAAAGGAAAGTCCGACCACGGAAAGGGAAAGCAGGCCGGTCAAAATCCAGGCGTTCCGGAAAAAACCCTTTCGGTTTGTTTTTCCAAAGGCTTTCGGGGCTTCTCCGGCGTCGGAAAGAGAAAGCAGAATCTGTACACTCCCGAAATAGGTTCCAAGCATGACGGAAACGGCAGCGATAAAAATGGCGGCGTTGATAATCGCCGACGCCCATCCCAGACCGATCACGGAAAGAGACTGGACAAGCGGGGAAATTCCGGTGTTGACAGTTTTCCAGTTCACAATACAGATGATCAGGAACATTGCCGCCACATAAAACAGGATGATACTCGCGATCATCAGAATGGTGGCGGCCGGAATTTCTTTTTTGGGCTTTTTCACCTTTGCGGTTGCCATAGCGACCGTGCTGATTCCCGCGTAAGCAAATACGGCGATCAGCATGGATTGAAAGAAGCCGGAGATTCCGGTGGGAAAGAATGCTTGCAAGGAAGAAAAGGGATTGGTTTTCACGGCTATTCCGTTTGATGCGACAAATCGAATGGCGGCGATAATAAAAAACAGAAGCGCGGAGATTTTCAGCACGGCCATTACGGATTCCACCAGACTGAATTTATTCGTATTCAGCCTGTTGATTAAAATTACAAGAATCGTAATGGAAAACGCGGATACGGCAACGCTTACTTTTGGGAGCCAAAACCGTATGAAGATACCCGCCGCCACAGCTTCCGACCCAATTGCCAGCAGGTTGGCGATATAGAGCACCCAGCCCATTGTAAATCCGGCGTATTTCCCCAAAAACTGTTCCGCATACACTTTAAAAGAGCCGGTCACAGGCCGGTTGATGCTGATGCTTGTGATGGCGCCCAGAACCTGAGAAACAACAAGCCCGCTCAGCAAAAAAGAAAGAATTACGGACGGGCCGGCCTGTCGGATGGAAATTGCGGAGCCCAAAAAAAATCCGGAGCCGATAATTCCTCCGACGCCAAGACCCGCAAGGCTGTAGGTATTTAATTTTTTTTCCTGAGGACCGGTGTCCCGGTTGCTGTTTTTAACGCTTTGCATACAATCTCCTCATTTTATCACTTGGACTTTAGTATAAGCGATTTCAGCCTGATTATGAAAAATCCTGTGACAAATCACAGTGCCGTCAAATCGGCCTTGACAAAAGAGACTAAAAAGGTATATAATCAAATCACAGAATAAAAGGTAAATATATCTGAATGATATGTATTAGAAATTCGGGAGTGTCCCAATGAACAAGAGTGAAGAAATTGAGACCAGCATTTTTAAAAGATACCGAAGAAGAATATGGATACCGTTTTTGACCGCGGTGAAAGAGTACCGGTTAATTCAGCCGGGCGATCGGGTTGCCGTCTGCATTTCGGGCGGAAAAGACTCGATGCTGACCGCCAAGTGCATGCAACATTTACAAAAGTACAGCGAATTCCCGTTCGAGGCGGAATATTTGGTGATGGACCCGGGCTATAACGAGGAAAACAGACGGCGGATCGAAGAAAATGCCGCGCTTCTGAATCTTCCGATTAAAATTTTTGAAACCAAAATATACGACATCGTTTCACGGATGGAAGGCTCGCCGTGTTATATTTGTGCGAGAATGCGCAGGGGACACCTTTACAAGCACGCGCAGGAGCTTGGGTGCAATAAAATTGCCCTTGGGCATCATTTTGACGACGTGATTGAAACGACCTTGATGAGCATGCTGTACGGGGCCGAAATCAAGACGATGATGCCGAAACTTCACAGCAAGAATTACCCGGGAATGGAATTGATCCGGCCGATGTATCTGGTTCATGAAGCGGACATTATCAGCTGGCGTGATTCCAATCAGCTCGGCTTTATCCGGTGTGCCTGCCGCTTTACGGAAAACTGTGAGTTGAACGGCGGCAGCTCCAAACGAAAGGAAACAAAGGAGCTGGTCGAACGGCTCAGAAAGATAAATCCGGGGATCGACCAAAATATTTTTCACAGTGTTCACAATGTTAATCTGGATACGGTCCTCGGATACCGAAGCGGTGGAAAAACGCACAGTTTTCTGGATGATTACGACCGGAAGGAAAATAAAAACGACGAAGAGGGGAATCCTGTTCGGTAGCGATTCATTCGGATTTTGTTTTTTAATGTCATAAGGAGCATATTGTTATGAAATTTTGGAATAAAATAAAAAAATCAATCAATCGGTCATTGGAAAAGATGGCAAAGGAAAATAAGAAAGAATTCGGCGACGGTGTTCCCGATTGCTGCAAGATGAACCGGCAGGGCGGCAATAAGCCGGGGAATCGGTAATTTTCCGTGCAGAAGGGAAGATACTTATGGTTAGAAAGGAAACGATAAAAATTTCAGGCATGTCCTGCGCGGCCTGCGCGACAAGAATCGAAAAGGGGCTGCGAAGGGTGGACGGAGTAAAGTCCGCAAACGTCAATCTTGCGATGGAACGAGCTACCGTGGAATACGACGACGGCGAGGTTGACCCGGAAAGGCTGGATGGGACGGTCGAAAAGCTGGGATATTCCGTCATCCGCGATCAGGAGCGGCAGACAGGTAAAACCGTCCTCAATATTTCCGGAATGTCCTGCGCGGCTTGCTCCGCCAGAATTGAAAAAAAACTGAGCAGAATGGATGGCGTTAAAAATGCCGGCGTGAACCTGACGACGGAAAAGGCGACAGTGGAATTTGATCCGGCGGCTGTGAAAATATCGGACCTGGTCGGCGCGGTCGAATCCCTCGGGTACGGCGCGGAGCAGGCGGAAGAGGTTTCTAAGGATCACGAGAGAGAAGCCAGGGAAAAAGAAATAAACAGTCTGAAATATTCCCTGATTGCATCCGTTATCCTGAGTTCCCCTTTGCTGTTGGCCATGATTTTTTCCATGATCGGACTGCATGCGCCGCTTTTACAAAATCAATACTTTCAATTAATCGTTGCCACGCCGGTTCAGTTTGTAATCGGATTTCGGTATTACCGCAACGCGTATTATGCGCTTCGTTCCGGAAGTGCCAACATGGATGTGCTGATCGCTATGGGCACGTCTGCCGCGTATTTCTTCAGCCTTTATAACGTTTTCTTTGAGGCCCCGGCTGCAAACGGCCATAAAGACCTCTATTTTGAGGCCGCGGCTGTTGTGATTACCCTGATCCTTTTGGGCAAATATTTTGAAGCCGTTGCAAAAGGGAAAACGTCGGAAGCAATTAAAAAGCTGATGGGGCTGCAGGCAAAAACCGCCCGGGTAATCCGGAATGGAAAAGAAGCGGATATTCCGGTCGAGGAAGTCAGAATCGGGGAACGCATCATTGTCCGGCCCGGCGAACGGATTCCCGTCGACGGGAAAATCGTGGAGGGCTCTTCCTCCATTGACGAGTCCATGCTTACGGGCGAGAGCATTCCGGTGGAAAAGAAGCCGGGCGATCTCTGCATCGGCGCGACCGTCAACAAATACGGAACCTTTACGTTTGAAGCGTCCCGCATCGGCAGGGATACGGTTCTTGCCCAAATCGTCAAGATGGTGGAGGATGCGCAGGGTTCCAAGGCGCCTATTCAGAAAATTGCAGATCGTGTTTCCGGCGTTTTTGTTCCAACCGTCATCGGGATTGCCGTCGTGACGTTCTTCGCATGGTTTTTATCGACCGGCGACCTGAACCAGTCCATTGTCAGTGCGGTTTCGGTCCTGGTCATCGCCTGCCCGTGTTCGCTAGGGCTTGCGACGCCCACGGCGATCATGGTCGGTACCGGCCTTGGGGCGGAAAACGGGATTCTCATCAAGGGCGGAGAGCATCTGGAAACGGCGTACCGCCTGAACGCCATTGTCATGGACAAGACCGGGACTATCACCAAAGGCAAGCCTGAGGTGACCGATCTGGTTGTACTCGGAGATTTAGATAAAACGGAGCTTTTAAAGCTTGCGGCTTCAGCGGAAAAGCGTTCGGAACATCCGCTCGGCGTTTCTATTTATGAGTACGGCAGAGATCATTCGGAATCCGTGGCGGATCCTTCTCAATTTGAAACGATTCCGGGCCGCGGCGTCCGAGCCGTTGTGGAAGGAAAGAATGTCCTTCTGGGCACACGCAAATTGTTGGAAGAAAACGGAATTGATGCTTCCGGTGTCGCGGCCGTTCTGGAAAAGCTGGAGAATGAAGGGAAAACAGCCATGCTGATGACGGTTGACCGTCAGGCGGCAGCGGTATTTGCGGTTGCGGATACGCTGAAAGAGCATTCCGCAGAGGCAATTCGAGAACTTCAGGAGATGGGCGTCGACGTCTATATGATCACGGGAGACAACCGCAGAACCGCCGGCGCCATCGCAAAACAGGTCGGCATCGAGCATGTCCTTGCGGAAGTCTTGCCGGAACACAAGGCGGAAGAGGTAGAAAAGCTCAAGAAGTCCGGAAAAGTGGTTGCCATGGTCGGGGACGGCATCAACGACGCTCCCGCGCTTGCCACGGCGGATATCGGCATGGCGGTCGGCACCGGGACGGACGTCGCGATGGAGGCCGCGGATATTACCCTGATGCGCGGTGATCTGCGCACCATTTCTGCTGCGATCCGTCTTTCCAGACGGACGATGCGCAAAATCCGGCAAAATCTGTTCTGGGCATTTTTCTATAATGCCATCGGAATTCCGTTTGCCGCTTTCGGATTTTTAAATCCGATGATCGCCGGCGCGGCGATGGCTTTCAGCTCCGTGTCGGTCGTCACCAACTCGCTGAGTCTGAAACGGTTTCGGCCGATGGAACGGTCCGTCAAAAATTAAAGGAGGAATTCAAAATGTCAAAAGCTGAATTGGTTCTTAATGTCAATGGAATGTCCTGCAGTCACTGTGAGCACGCCGTCAAGACGGCGGTGGGTGCTCTGGACGGCGTGGAAAGCGTCGCCGTGGATTTACAGGGGAAGAAAGTTACGACTCAATACGACCCCGCAAAGGTCAATCCGGATCAGATTCGCAATGCGATCGAGGATCAGGGATACGACGTAGTCTGAAAAGGGACATCATCTATTCTTGTCAGCCCCGAAAGAGGTACTTGAAAAGTCGGCCGGCGAACCGGCTTTTCAGACTGACCTCAGGGGCTGTTTTTATGCGATGATCTCTTTGCGGCTGAATCCGATCGACGGCAGCTTTGGTGGGCGTCGAGCCAAAAATGAAAGGCGCGAGATGAAAATTCACCCCGCGCCTTTCTTATGCCTATCGGATTTCGATCAGAATTTTGCCCGCAAGCTTGCACTTTTTCAGGTTTTGCCCCGATGTGCAGCGGATTCTTCCGCTTTCACATAGATGATCGAATTGGCTTCTGGAAACTCCGAGTTTTTCACGGATGGCTGTTGCCGCTTTAGATTCGGAGGGCCATTCGGCAGTCAGCTCGATGTCAACCGGCTCGGTGAAATCAATCACATTGCCAAGAATTTCAATTTCCGGAATTCCCGGCTCGGCGCCGTTCTTTTTGAGCAGCGCCGTGTCTGTCGCGTAGCGCATTGCCAGGTCTTCGTCATTTGAGTGAAACCCCTGAAGCAAATCCGGCGCCAGCGCGCTGGGATGAACGCGGGATAGGATCGTACAGTTCCATGTTGTATCGCAGTTTTGGCACTTGAAAATCAGCCAGACGTCCAGCGCTTTCTGCTGAGCATTTACCCGAAAAAGGCCGCTGGAGACAAAGGCGGTCTTGGTACCGCAATGCTTGCAGTACTTAACCGCTGCCGGCGTACTGAGATAACGCGCCGTCCATGTTATTTTTTTCAAATTTAATTTTCCTTCCTGTAATGAGCGTTTTCATCAGGAAGGAGCTAAAAGGCGGACTGTAAACATAAAGATTTCTCATAAGTTTTCCTCCTGCAAACAAGAAAAAGCCGCGTCAAGGCACAGATACCCTGACGCGGCTTCCGGTTTTTCAAAAATTACAGCCAGTAACGGCTTTGAATCCAAACCAAAAATCCGGCAATATCCATTAACCCTTAAAATTGCCTAACACAAACAAGCCGCGCAGCACGCAGCAAGTTTTACAAGGCATATTTCTTTGATTAACGGATTGTAGACATTGGTAAGCTCCCATCGGTTTGAATTCCGAATACCAGTATAGAGCCGGAAAGATTGGACGTCAACTGTTTTCTGGATAATTTCCAGGTTCTCTTGCTGAAAATGCACTCCGGCGGCGGTCGCTTGTTTTCTTATATTTTCCAGATTCCGCTTTTCAAACGGTCCAGCCTGTCCGCCAGCGGCCGGAATAAAAATAACGCGGTGATAAAGTTTGACGCTCCGTGAGCCAGGTCGAACGGGATTCCGCTGATCAGATAGGTCAGCGCATAGACCGGTCCGAACAAAACCAGTTTGATCCCGCCGGAGGGCAGGTCGAACAGCAGGCCGAACAGGCCGAGCAGGACGGCGGCACGCAGTTCCCCGGAACTCTTTTTGAGAAAGACGCGCGTCAGAACCGTCAGCAGCGGCCAGTTGATGTAATAGAGGACGATCCAGTCACCCGCCCCGTAATATGCGCTTTCCAGCACGGTAATGCTGGTGAAAACCAACGCGGCGGCAATGCCTCTGCCGAACCCCGCTACCACGGTGAAAACGGCAAGGAGAAGCGAAACAAGCTCCACGCCAATGACGGGGGCAAGCACCAGCTTGACCCCAAAAGTCAGCGCGGCCCATACGCCGATCAGCGTAATGTCCCGAATCGCGGGCGTACCCTGCTTCATAAGGACGTTAAGGTGAAAGTGTAAATTTTTCCGTTTTCCAGCGGCAGCTGGGAAACTCCCACCGTCGCGTCGGTTCCGTCCACTTTAAGATTGAAATATTCTTTTGCGGGGTCGGCTTTGACTCCAAGCATTCCGGAGATAAATTTACCGTATTGGCTGTCTTCCATTTCGGTTTGCAAATCACCCTTTTCATCGTTCAGCAGTTCGGAAACGTAGGATTTGTCCGTCTTGTACTGAAAGGTGCGGTCAATGCTTTTCGACGGGATCACTACTTCGATTTTTACCGACTTTTGTCCGCCCTGCGCTTTTGGCGCGAGAAAAGTCAGATACCCCACAAAAATCAGGGCGCATACGGCAAGTACCGCGGCTGAAATTCCAATTTTCTTTCTCATAACAATTCCCCTTGATTGATCGAGCAGTATTTTCATAGAAGGCGATTCTTTGTAGCTCTGTCAATTATAAACGGACGGAAGCGCGAAAGCAAGAAAAGAACTTTTCACAGGGAAGCATTGACTTGAAACACCGGGTCGGTTATAATAAAGAAAATTCAATCGTACAAAACGCGATGACAAAGAAAGTAAATCACCCGGAACGTCACACAGAGAGCATTCCACGGCAATAGCCGGGCTGTAAGGAAGCTGGCGCGGGTAAGATTGAACATCACTTTTGAGCGGCGCACCGAGACGGATTCCGTTTAGGCTGCGACGGGGGTTCCCGTTAACGAAACAGGGTATGCGGGCAAGTGCTGCGCGGTCGTACCCGATAAGGCCCGATGCCGTAAGGCGCGGGTGAACGGAAGTGGTACCACGGGATTACAGTCTCGTCTTCTTTTAGGAGAAGACGGGATTTTTGTTTATCTGACGAGAAGCAATTGGGAAGGGAAGGGCGTTTTGTGGGGAAGGAAGAAAAAGAAGTGCTTCGCTACCTTGGCTACCGGGGAAGTCCCGCAGGGGAAGAAGTGCGCCGCAAAGTTTGGTACTGCCTTGACGAGTTGACGAAAACATGTCCCGGCAGAAGCATTTGCCGTCGCTTTCCCGTTGCTTTTTCGGACGGTTCCCTAACGGTCGGGCGGCTGGAAATCAAAAGCCGTGATTTGAGAAGGCATCTGACCGGATGCACGGAAGCGTATTTGTTTGCCGCTACGCTTGGGCCGCAGGCCGACCTCCTGCTGGAGCGATATTCGAAAACGGATATGAGCCTTGCGGCAGTCTTTCAGGCCGCGGCCGCCGCAAGAATGGAGAGCTACTGCGACCGGCAGCAGGAAATTCTGGCGGAGGAGGCGGGACAGGACCTGCATCTCAGGCCGCGGCACAGTCCGGGCTACGGGGACTTTTCCATCCGCCACCAGCGGGACATTCTGCAGATTCTTGATTGTCCGAAACGGATCGGGTTGTCTATGACGGAAAGTTTTCTGCTGGTACCAACCAAGTCGGTGACGGCGGTCATTGGGATAACGGCGGACAAAACGAGCTGCCACATTGGAAAGTGCATGGAATGCGGCGCACAAAACTGCCCGTTCAGAACGGAGGGAACAAATGAATCTGAAACATGATCTGGGACGGCGCATGATTTTTTTTGACGGAGGCATGGGCACTCTTCTTCAGGCAAACGGCTTGGGGGCCGGGGAACTGCCGGAACTATGGAATCTTGAAAAGCCGGATTTGATCGAAGGCATTCACCGACAGTATATTGAGGCCGGAGCGGATCTTTTAAAAACAAACACCTTCGGCGCAAACCGAATCAAGCTGCGCGGCAGCGGGCATGGGGTGGAAGAAATCGTCTCCGCGGCGGTAAGACTGGCAAAAGCGGCGGCAGAAAAAACAGGCGCGCTGGTCGCTATGGATATCGGGCCTACGGGGAAACTGATGAAGCCGATCGGAGACCTTGCGTTTGAAGAGGCCGTATCGGTTTTTGCGCAGGCCGCCGCCGCAGGGGAAAAAGCGGGCGCCGACCTGATTTTGATCGAAACAATGGGTGATACGCTGGAATGCAAGGCGGCTGTTCTCGCGGCAAAAGAAAACACGTCTCTGCCCGTTTTCGCTACCATGATCGTCGACGAAACCGGACGCCTGCTGACCGGCGGGGATATTCCGGCGTTTGTCGCTTTGCTGGAGGGCCTCGGCGTTGACGCGCTGGGTTTGAACTGCGGATTCGGGCCGGACCAGATGAAAAGGTTTCTTCCTCGGCTTTTGGAATGCTGCTCGGTTCCTGTCGTTGTGAACCCGAACGCCGGACTGCCCCGTGTCGTCGACGGAGAAAATGTGTATGACGTCACCCCGGAGAAATTTGCCGCCGATATGAAAGAAATTGCGGAAAGCGGCGCCTGGGTCGTCGGCGGGTGCTGCGGCACGACTCCGGAATATATCCGCGCGGTGACAAAACAGTGCGCGCGGGTCGTACCGAAGCCGATTACGAAAAAGGAGATTACGGTTGTATCCTCTTATTCCCGCACGGTGATGTTTAGGGAGCGGCCCGTGCTGATCGGAGAAAGAATCAACCCGACCGGCAAAAAACGGCTGAAACAGGCGCTTCGGGAAAACGATATGGATTATTTGCTTCGGGAAGCCGTTACCCAGCAGGAGAACGGAGCCCAGGTGCTGGACGTGAACGTCGGCCTGCCGGAGCTGGATGAAACGGCGGTGCTCAGCCGTGCGGTTCGGGAAATTCAGGGTGTCACCGGCCTGCCGCTTCAAATCGATACCTCCAGTCCGCAGGCAATGGAAGCAGCCATGCGGGTTTATAACGGAAAACCGTTGGTGAATTCGGTCAACGGCAAGGAGGAATCCATGAGGGCGATTTTTCCGCTGGTCAGGAAATACGGCGGCGTGGTCATTGCCCTGACGCTGGATGAGAGCGGAATCCCTGAAACGGCGGAGGGCAGGTTCCGGATTGCCGAAAAAATCCTTTCCGCCGCCCGGGAATACGGGTTGGAGAAAAAAGACCTGGTGTTTGACCCGCTTGCCATGACCATCAGCGCCGGGCAGCAGAACGCCGCGGTTACGCTCGAGGCTCTTCGTCTGATTCGGGACCGCCTTGGGGCGCATACTTCGCTCGGCGTCTCCAACATTTCCTTCGGGCTGCCCGGGCGCGAACGAATCAACGCGGCGTTTTTTGTCATGGCGATGCAGAACGGCCTTGGCGCCGCGATCCTCAATCCGGGTTCTGCGGCAATGATGGACGCGTATCGCTCATTTTGCGCACTCAGCGGGGCGGACGACCGCTGTATGGAGTATATCGGACGGTATTCTCAGCAGGAGGAGATAAAACCCGCGGCCCCGGTCGGCGGAGAGGCTGCGCTGAGCGACGCGATTCTTCGCGGCTTGAAAGAAAGCGCGGGTTCCGGAGCGTCCCGGCTTTTAGCGTCGAGGGAGCCGCTTGAAATCATCAATACCGAAATGATTCCGGCCCTCGACCGGGTCGGAAAGGATTTCGAAAAAGGAACCCTGTTTCTTCCGCAGCTGTTAATGAGCGCGGAAGCCGCCAAATCCGCGTTCGAGGTTCTGAGGGCAAAAATGAGTGAGAGTGGTCAGACGGAGAAAAAGGGGAAAATCATTCTGGCCACGGTAAAGGGTGATATTCACGACATTGGCAAAAATATTGTGAAGGTGCTGCTCGAAAATTACGGATTCGACGTACTCGACCTCGGACGAGACGTCGCTCCCGAAACAATTGTGGAAACAGCGGTCGCTCAAAAGGTGCGCCTGGTTGGCTTAAGCGCACTGATGACCACCACGGTTGTCAATATGGAGGAAACGATCCGTCAGCTGCGAACAGCCGTTCCCGATTGCAGGGTAATGGTCGGCGGCGCCGTTCTGACGCAGGAATACGCGGAACACATTCACGCGGATTTTTATTCGCCGGACGCGATGGGCTCCGTCCGATATGCACAGAAAGTATTTTCCTAACGTGTATTTTCAGGCAGACGGCGAGAAATCGCCGTCCCACACATAATGAACTGCGAGGTGTTATCAATGAACAGCGAAGCATTAACAAAAAGCATGCCAAAACGTGCCCTGCTCCACGCACTTGGGCTGACCAATGAAGAAATCGACCGTCCGCTGATCGGCGTTGTCAGCTCCTACAACGAAATCGTACCGGGGCATATGAATCTGGACAAAGTTGTGGAAGCGGTCAAGCTGGGCGTTTCCATGGCAGGTGGAACTCCGCTTGTTTTCCCCGCGATCGCCGTCTGCGATGGGCTCGCCATGGGGCATCAGGGGATGAAGTATTCGCTTGTTTCCCGCGAGCTGATCGCGGATTCCACAGAATCCATGGCGCTTGCCCACGCGTTCGACGCGCTCGTCATGGTCCCGAACTGTGACAAAAATGTTCCGGGCCTTCTGATGGCGGCGGCGCGCCTGAATCTTCCGACCGTGTTCGTCAGCGGCGGTCCGATGCTGGCGGGGAAGGTAAACGGAAAAAAAGTCAGCTTTTCCAGTGTGTCGGAGGCCGTAGCGGAATACGATACCGGCAAAATCTCCAAAGAAACGCTCTGTGAATTTGAAAACAAGGGGTGCCCGACCTGCGGTTCCTGCTCCGGTATGTATACGGCGAACAGCATGAACTGTCTGACGGAAGCTCTCGGCATGGGGCTCCCCGGCAACGGCACGATCCCGGCGGTCTATTCGGAACGGATTCAGCTGGCGAAGCATGCCGGAATGCAGGTGATGGAGCTTCTGCGAAGAAACATTCGTCCGCGCGATATTATGACGGAGGGCGCGTTCCGCAACGCGGTGACCATTGATATGGCGCTCGGCTGCAGCACCAACAGTATGCTTCACCTTCCCGCGATCGCGCACGAATGCGGCATCGAGCTGAACCTTGATTTTGCGAACGATGTCAGCAACCACACGCCCTGCCTGTGCCATTTGGCGCCTGTCGGGCATGCGTATATCGAAGAACTCAACGAGGCGGGCGGTGTTTACGCCGTAATGCACGAGATTAATAAGCTGGGGCTGTTGAAAACGGATTTGATGACCTGCACGGGAAAAACCGTGGGGGAGAATATCGCAAACGCCGTCAACCGGAATCCGGAGGTGATTCGTCCGGTCGAAAATCCGTTCAGTAAAACCGGTGGAATCGCTGTTCTTCGCGGCAATCTGGCGCCGGATTCCTGTGTGGTCAAGCGTTCCGCCGTGTCGCCCGAAATGATGACCCACGAGGGGCCGGCGAAAGTCTTCGACTGTGAAGAGGACGCGATTGAGGCAATCAATTCCGGAAAAATCGTCGAGGGAGACGTCGTAGTGATTCGGTACGAAGGCCCGAAGGGCGGACCGGGGATGCGTGAAATGCTCAACCCGACCAGCGCGATCATGGGACGCGGCCTTGGCGGCAGCGTCGCCCTCATTACCGACGGGCGGTTCAGCGGTGCGACCAGAGGCGCGGCGATCGGACATGTATCGCCGGAAGCCGCGGTCGGCGGGCCGATTGCGCTGGTAAAGGACGGGGACAAAATCTGCGTTGATATTTCGAATAACCGGGTTGATGTTCTTGTGGATGACGCGGAATTGGAAGCACGCAGAAAGGAATGGAGGCCGAGAAAGCCGAAAATCACGAGCGGATATCTGGCCAGATATGCGGCGCTTGTTACTTCGGGCAACCGCGGAGCGGTCCTGGAGCTTCCCCGCTGATAAAAACGAGAAAACGATTCCTGGTCCGCACCGGATCAGGAATCGTTTTCTTTCTTCGAAACTGAAATAACAGTTACGGGACATTCGTCCCTCGCGACCAAGACGGTGCGTTCGGCTTCTCTTGGCACCTTTTCCCGTATAATTTTCGCGTAACCGTCGTCAGCCATACGGAATACTTCGGGACAGGTATATGCACATAAACCGCAGCCGATACAGTTTTTTCGGTCCAGCAGTGCAGTCATAAACGGTTTCCTCCGTCTCCGCTCGCTGAACTGCGGGCAGCTCAGCTGGTGAGAAAACTGGAAAATTCCTGATTAAACTTTTCCAACTCATCGTAAAATACGGCATGCCCGCTTTGTTCAAACGGGAACAATTTGGAATTTCGAATCTTCCGGTTCAGGGTAAGCGGAAGTTCTTTCGGGCATATTTTGTCCAAAACACCGTAAAAAATGCCTGTTGGCACCGTGATTTGTTCAAAGTCCGCGCGCAGATCCGCATCCCGCAGCGTTTCCGCGGTTTTCAGGGTACTGTATCCCGGGCCGGAAAGGCTAACGGAACGGAACCATTCGGCGAACGGCGGCGTAACCGGCTGCGCAAAAAAATCCTGCCCGAAATCATAGATCGCCTGCGGCCGGTTGCGACTGATTTGTGCAATTAATGAATTAACCTGCTCAAGAGGCAATCCTCCCGGGCAGCCTTCTCGGCTGACAAAACAGGGGGCCGCCGCTGAAAGCAGCGCCAGCTTTGAAATCTTATATTCTTTATACCGCGACATGTAACGAATCACAATCGCTCCGCCCATGGAAAAACCGACCAGCGTCATTTCCGAAACGCCGATCATTCGGATCACTTCGTAAAGGTCATCCGCAAGGCGGTCGTAGTCATAGCCGTTCCATGGGGCGTCCGAGCTTCCGAACCCCCGAAGATCAATCGAGATACACCGGAAACCGAGCTTTGGAAGAAGGTCAAACTGATATTCGAACATCATGTGATTTAAGGGCCAGCCATGAACCAAAAAAACAGTTTTTTTGCCCGCGGGATTTAAATCATAAACCGCAAGTTTCACTCCGCGTTCCACATTAACATAATACATATTTCCACCTCCGAAATACATCTATGTGTCAGCGGGGCAAAATAGTAATTTTGAGAAGAACAGAAAACAAAAAAGCCTCTTTCCCAGAGGAAAAGAGGCGAAAAAGGTCTTTGTTTCTTTAGCCTTTTTTGCATTTTTGTCCGCTGAAGACAATTCCGCGCCCTGCGTCAACCGTAACGGCGGTGCCGCTTTTCAGCAGCTGGGTGGCATTCTGCGCGGCTACAATGACGGGCTTTCCAAGCGTCAGTCCGACGATTGCCGCGTGGGAATTCATTCCGCCCCGTTCCGTGATAATGGCGGAGGCGGATTTCAGAATGGAAAGAATATCGTTGGACGTTTCCGGGATAACGAGAATGTCTCCGTCTTTAAAACGCTCATGAGCTTCCTTTTCATCTCTGCACACGCAAAGGTTGCCGCACACGCTGCCTTTGGACACGCCTCTGCCGGAGACCAGAACGTCCCCGACCAGCTGAACCTTGAGAAGGTTCGTTGTTCCGGAAACGCCGAGAGGAACTCCGGCGGTGATGACGACGAGGTCGCCGTCCCGAACAAGGCCGCGCTTTCTCGTGGTTTCCACCACGTGATCAAACAGTTCGTCCGTAGTGTCTTTCTCTTCCACAAGAACCGGGACCACTCCCCAGGAAAGGTTCATCTGGCGAAGAACCGTCGGGTCCGTCGTGCCGCTGATAATGGGGTGGGACGGGCGGTATTTGGAGATCATTCTGGCCGTGCGGCCGGTTTTCGTCACCGTAATAATCGCAACGGCGCCCAGGTCGTATGCCGTTGTGCACGTTGCGTGCGAAATGGCGGAGGTAACATTCGGCTGTTCGTAAAAATCGCGCTTTTTGAACCGCTCAATATAATTGATGTCGTTTTCGGTGCGCTCCGCAATCTTCGCCATGGTCTTGACGGCGAGAACGGGGTACAGCCCCGCGGCGGTTTCTCCGGAAAGCATGATCGCGCTGGTGCCGTCGTAAATCGCGTTTGCGACATCGGTCGCTTCCGCACGGGTCGGGCGCGGATTTTTCATCATGGAATCCAGCATTTGCGTCGCGGTGATTACCTGAAGGCCTGCGTTGGAGGCCTTTTTAATCAGTTTTTTTTGAATAATCGGGATCTCTTCCAGCGGAATTTCAACGCCCAGATCGCCCCTTGCAATCATAATGCCGTCGGAAACCCGGATGATGTCCTCAATATTCTGGACGCCGTCTGAATTTTCAATTTTTGCGATTATGCGGATATTGTGGCACCCGAGTTTCTGCAATTCAGAGCGAAGTTCGATGATATCCTGCGCGCTGCGGGTAAAGGACGCGGCGATAAAATCAAAATTTTCCTCAACGCCGAAAGCAAGGTCCTGCCGGTCCTTCTCGCTGATGAACGGGAGCGAAAGATGCGCCCCGGGCACGTTGATTCCCTTGTGAGAAGAGATGGTTCCGCCGTTTTCAACGGTGCAGAGCACGTCCGTTTCCGTGCAGGATTCAACTTTCAGCGCGATCAGCCCGTCGTCAATCAGGATCGTTGTGCCGGGGTGAACTTCCTTGGGCAGCCGTTCAAAGGTGACGGAAACACACTTTTCGTCACCGGCAACGTCGCGTGTTGTCAGCGTGAACCTGTCTCCGGTATTCAAGGTGACGGACGGTTTCTCAAATTTGCCGATCCGAATTTCAGGCCCTTTGGTGTCGAGAAGAAGAGCAACCGGGAGGTCCAGCTCCTGCCTCAGCTTTTTGACCAGATCGACATAGGGCTTCTGGTCCGCTCCTGTCCCGTGTGAGAAGTTCAGTCTCGCGACATTCATACCGGACAGCATCAGCTGACGGACGACCTCTTCCTCTTTTGTTGCGGGTCCCAGTGTACAGACAATTTTTGTTTTTCTCATTTTCTTGCAGCCTCATTCCATTACTGCTTATTTTGTATTATTTACCTTATTTTATCTATTACATCATACTAGGATTACGAAAAAAAATCAATTCGGCGCCGATAAATTGGCAGAGATTCCGAAAATGCTCCAACAGTTGCATTCATTTCAGATAAGTTATACAATGGAAAAGAAGAGTAAGCGGAACTGGACGGAATGGATGGAGCAAATGCTGAAACGAAGGGAAAAAGTTATGAAATCGCGCGCCCAGTGGCGCAGTCAGAATCAGATGAAAAAAATCAAGATTGTGATGACGGTAATCCTGACTGCGCTTTTGCTGTCTGTGGCGGCGGGAGGACTTTTAGCGTGGTCCCAGATGCGGGACTTTTTTGAACAGAAGGCGCACAGTACTGCTTCGCAGGCCTCCGGTTCCGCATCGTCCGAGGCTGACAGTCTGCCCGTCTACGACGATTCTCTGAATCTGATGCTGGTGAACTTATCGCATCCCCTGGAATCCGGATACAAGGCGGAATTGACGGATTACGGCGGGTATCGGGTGGATCAAAGAATTCTGCCCGCTCTGAAAAAAATGATGACTCAGGCGGAATCGGATGGCTGTCCTCTGACATTATCGGGGGGATATGTGGATTCTGATGAGCAGAACCGTCTTTACGAAGCCGAGGTTCAGCGTCTGATGCAGAAAGAACATCTTTCCCGCGTTCGCGCGGAAAATCAGGCGCAGAATACCGTGGGCAAGGGCGGGTACAATGAGGATCAGACCGGTTTGGCCGTGACGTTTTCCGCAGACGGGAAAAAGGGATCCGATTTTGCGGCAACCAAACAATATCATTGGCTTTCCGAAAACAGCGTATACTACGGTTTTATTCTGCGTTATCCCAGCGACAAGGAATCGCTGACGGGAATAGGATTCCAGCCGGAACATTACCGATATGTCGGTACGGAAAATTCGGTTAAAATGAGGGAGTATTCCATGTGCATGGAAGAATATGTCTCCTATTTGGCTCAACAGCCGCAAAATTAAAATGCGCTGGAAATAGTCCTTGCAATTATCCGCCGTGTATGTTATAATCTTCGCAGTATGGAGTATGGTTGATAAAGAGGTGACAGGAATGAAGGAAAAGATCCATCCGCAGTATCAGGATACGACGATTACCTGCGCATGCGGAAATGTAATTCATACAAGATCAACGAAGGAAAACATCCGTGTTGAAATTTGCTCCAAATGCCACCCGTTTTTCACGGGAAAACAGAAGCTGATTGATACAAGCGGCCGTGTTGACATGTTTAAAAAACGTTACGGCATCGGCAAGTAAAAGCGATTTTGTACGGATAGACGGCGAGAAAAGCGCCGTCTATCTTTTTTTTCGGGGGAGACAGGGGATGAAAGAATATCGAACACTGAGGGCGGCCGCCCGGGTGGAAATTACAGACCGCCGTTCCCGGTTTATCGGTGCCGCCGCGCCCGCTGCCAGCGAAGAGGAAGCAATTTCTTTTCTGCAGGGAGAAAGGGCCCTCTACCGCGAGGCGAACCATCATGTTTACGCTTATAGCCTGAGACAGGGAGGAACATGCCGGCACTCCGACGACGGAGAGCCACAGGGCACCGCAGGGTTGCCGGTGCTGGATGTTCTCCTGAAATCGGAAATAACGGACGCGGTGATTGTTGTAACCCGCTATTTTGGCGGAACGCTGCTTGGCACCGGAGGCCTGGTCAGGGCATATTCCCATACGGCCGCAATTGCTTTGGAGCAATCCGGAGTTGCGGTGATGAAGCCCTGTTCCGTACTGGATATCAGCTGCGGATATGCGCGCTACTCCGCGGTTGCCGCGCTGATACCCCGGTATGGCGGCGTGATTGATCATACCGATTATACCGATGCGGTCGGAATCCGGTTCCATATGGAAAGCAAAAGCCTCAAGGATTTTCGCAATGCCTTATCGGATGCAACCTGCGGGGAGTGCGGCGCGGAGCTTGTTTCAGAAAAATATTTTGACTTAAATTAACTTTTTTTGTTACGGGAAAGGAAAAGGGAGAGGAATTCGCGTATAATGCAGTGAAATGCACGGAAAGGGGTTTCTTTATGACTGTTTGTGAAAGGATACAAAATCTGGAAGAACAGACGCTTTCACCTTATGCCATGCTTTCAAGAAATTCGGCGGGGCGTGACACGCAGGAGATGGATTGTGACTTGAGAACGCCCTACCAAAGGGACCGTGACAGAATTATACACTGCAAGGCGTTTCGCCGCCTGAAGCATAAAACGCAGGTGTTCCTTTCTCCGGAAGGCGACCATTACCGCACGCGGCTGACTCACACGCTCGAAGTTGCTCAGATCGCGCGGACAATCGCCCGGGCGCTGCAGCTGAACGAGGATCTGACGGAAGCGATATCCCTGGGCCATGACTTGGGACATACCCCTTTTGGGCACGCGGGGGAACGTGCGCTGAATCAGATTTTCCCGGGCGGATTCCGGCACTATGAACAGAGTGTGCGGGTTGTGGAACGTCTTGAAAAAAACGGAAAAGGATTGAATCTGACCAAAGAGGTACGGGATGGAATCCTGTGCCATACGACCGGGACGGAAGCGTTGACGATGGAAGGCCGCATCGTACGGGTCGCGGACCGGATTGCTTATTTGAATCATGATATTGACGACGCGGAACGTGCGGGAGTGCTGGCGGAGGGTGAAATCCCGGAAAGCATTACATCGGTGCTGGGTCACAGCAAATCGAGACGGATTGATACTCTGGTTCGGTCCGTGATTAAGGGCAGCCGAAAGGGAACCGTTGGCATGGGCCCGGAAGTTAAGGCAGCATTTGATTTGTTAAAGGACTTCATGTTTCAGAGCGTTTATGAGAATCCCTATGCAAAGGGAGAGGAGCGCAAAGTCCCTCATCTGATCGGCGCTTTGTTTGACTATCTGCAAAAGCCGGAGAATCTGCCGGAGGATATGCGTCTGATCGCGGAGCAGGACGGCTGCGCCCGTGCCGCCTGCGATTATATTGCCGGCATGACGGACCATTATGCGGTCGAATTGTTTAAATCCATTTATGTTCCGGCATCCTGGAAAATATAAGGCGCCGGCAACTGAATCTGAAAGGGAGGCGGCCTTATGCCCTTGCCGGAATCGTTCCTTCAGGAACTGAAGGCGCGCAGTGATCTTGCTGAAATCGCCGCGAACTATGTCAGCCTGAAACGCAGCGGCAGGAATCTGGTCGGGCTTTGTCCATTTCACAGTGAAAAGTCGCCGTCGTTTAATGTCTATCCGGAAAACGGTTCGTTTTACTGCTTCGGATGCGGAACGGGAGGCGACGTGATTACATTTGTCCGGCGAATTGAGAATCTCGATTATATGGAAGCGGTTCGTTTCCTTGCCCAGCGGGCCGGAATGCAGGTGCCGGAGGCGCAGGTCGATGACGGCATGGCGAAACTGCGTACCCGGATTCTTGAAATCAACCGGGAAACCGCCCGATTTTTTTATTCCGCGCTGAATTCGGATGCCGGGCGCGAGGGGAGAGAATATTTTAACCGGCGTGAGCTAAAGCCGGAGACCGTCCGACACTTCGGACTGGGATATTCTCCTGCTTCCCGCTTCGCTCTGGTCGATATGCTAGAAAAGAAAGGCTACACACAGAATGAAATGATTCTTGCAAATGTGGCTTTTAAAAGCAGAAGCGGAAGGGCGGTCGACCGCTTTTTCGGGCGGGTCATGTTTCCGATTATCGACCTGCGGGGCAATGTGTTGGCATTCGGCGGAAGAACCCTTGGAGACGACAAGCCGAAGTATCTGAACACTTCGGAAACGCCCGTTTTCAATAAGGGCAATATGCTTTTTGCTCTCAATTTTGCAAAAAACCGCAATTCGGAAAGACTGATTTTATGCGAAGGATATATGGATGTGATCGCTCTGCATCAGGCGGGTTTTCAGGAAGCAGTCGCCACGCTCGGCACTTCGCTGACCGCGCCGCAGGCACGGCTGATGGCCCGGTACGCAAAAGAAGTAGTCGTTTGCTATGATTCCGACGAGCCGGGACAGAAAGCGGCCTCTCGGGCAATCCCAATTCTTCGGGATGCCGGATTGGTCGTTCGGGTTCTGACCGTTACCGGCGGAAAGGATCCGGATGAATACATAAAAACGAACGGGCCGATTAAGTTTAAGCAGTTGTTGGACGCCTGCGGCAACGATGTGGAATATCGTCTGCAAAAGGCGAAACAGGGCCGCAATCTTCAAAATCCCGAACAGCGGGTCGAGTACCTGAATGCGGCTGTGTCCATTCTTGCCACCCTGGAAAACCGCATTGAACAGGAGGTTTATGCGGGGCGGCTGGCACAGGAGGCCGGAATCGCGACGGCCACGGTCATGAATCAGATTTCAGCGTACAGTAAAAGGAATTGGAAAAAGCAGATGAAAAAGCAATTTCAGGCGGTTCAGCAACAAGCCGCGGGCCTGAGGGATCGTGTAAACCCCGAAAAAGCCGGCAATCTTCGCGCGGCGGTCGCGGAGGAAGCCCTGATTGCGCATTTGCTGAAATTTCCTGAATCCTCCGAAAAAATAGCGGCGATTTTACCGCCTGAAAAATTTATTACAGCATTTAACCGCCGTGTATATGCGATAATTGTGGGCAGAATTACAAAAGGAAATGCAGTCGGCCTTGCCGATCTCTCGGAAGAATTTACCATGGATGAAATTTCATCCGTCTCACGAATTCTTGCGGCTCAGGACGGAATTACACTGACATGGCCGGACGTGCTGAAATATATCAATATTATTTCCCAGGAAAATGATAAATTAACGATAAGCCGGGCCGATTCGGTACGAGCTGAGGAAATAGAAGATTACCTGCAAAAATTAAGGCAGCAAAAGAAATAGGGGGACGCATTATGGCAATGCCTGACAAGAAAACGGTGATCAGGGAACTGATAGAACAGGGAAAAGCAAAAGGGCAGCTGTCTACAAAGGAAATCCTTGACGCGCTCGGCGAATTGGACTTTGACCCGGAACAGATCGAAAAATTTTACGATACGCTTGAGTCGCAGGGAGTTGAAATTGTTGAGGATTTCGGCGAGGAACCGCTGGAAGACCTTGAGATCGACCCGAAAATTGCTGAAAGCGAAGACCTTGAAACCACTCTGAGTACGGAAGGAATCGCGATCGATGATCCGGTTAAGGTGTATTTAAAGGAAATCGGTCGGGTGCCCCTATTGAGTCCGGAAGAGGAAATTGACCTTGCCATCCGCATTTCCAGCGGGGACGAGGCGGCGAAAAAAAGGCTGTCGGAAGCAAACCTTCGTTTGGTTGTCAGTATTGCCAAACGCTACCTCGGCAGAGGAATGCAATTTCTGGACCTGATTCAGGAGGGCAATCTGGGCCTCATCAAAGCGGTGGAAAAATTTGACTATACCAAGGGCTTCAAGTTTTCCACTTACGCCACCTGGTGGATTCGCCAGGCAATTACACGCGCGATTGCGGATCAGGCGAGAACAATTCGAATTCCCGTGCATATGGTCGAGACAATCAATAAAGTAAAAAAGGTTTCGAGCCAGCTGCTGCATACCAACGGCCATGAACCCACGGCGGAGGAAATTTCTTACGAACTGGATATGCCGGTTGAAAAAGTGCGTGAAATCATGCGTGTCGCTCAGGAACCCGTTTCGCTGGAAACGCCGATCGGCGAGGAGGAAGACAGCCAC
The DNA here is from genome assembly GCF_046707225.1 of Caproicibacter sp. Taxonomy (NCBI): domain Bacteria; kingdom Bacillati; phylum Bacillota; class Clostridia; order Eubacteriales; family Acutalibacteraceae; genus Caproicibacter; species Caproicibacter sp. The sequence continues at coordinate 152,127 of NZ_JBJKOP010000029.1, forward strand.
CTCGGCGACTTTATTCCGGACGATGACGCTCCGGCCCCGGCAGATGCCGCTTCCCACACGCTTTTGAAAGAACAGCTTGCAGATGTGCTCGACACACTGACGCCAAGAGAAGAAAAAGTTCTTCGGCTGCGGTTCGGCCTAGAGGACGGACGTTCCCGCACACTGGAAGAAGTGGGCAAGGAATTTAACGTAACAAGAGAACGCATCCGTCAAATCGAAGCAAAGGCGCTTCGAAAACTGCGTCATCCAAGCCGAAGCAAAAAGCTGAAAGATTTTTTGGATTAAGGAGCGTTCATATTATGGTATTGACACTCGAGGCCGACTACGCGGTCCGAATCGTCGACGACCTCGCGCAGTCGGACCGAAAAGTAGACGCCCGCACCCTTTCGGAACATACGAGGGTTCCCTTGAGGTTCGCATTGAAAATTCTGAGAAAGCTGGTTGCCTCCGGGCTGATTGTATCTTATAAAGGCGCGCATGGAGGCTACATGCTTGCCGGCCCGGCGGATTCCATCACGCTTCGTCAGGTCATTGAATCGGTGGAGGGGCCTTATATGCTGAGCCGCTGCCAGCAGGATGCTTACAGCTGTACGCATGATCACTGTTGCAGATTCCATGAGATTTATGACGAAATTTCTACAATCGTAAGGGAAAAACTCGACTCCTATACATTTGGAACCCTGGACTGTAAAAAAAAGCAGGGTTAGAAATAAAGAACAAAAGCCGGAGCTTTCACTCCGGCTTTTGTGTTGAACATATAAATATTTCAGCTATTTTAAAAAATTACTTGACAACCACCATATATTGTAATAAAATAATATACTGCATCATCATGGCAACTTATACGCAAAATGATTTGTAACTATCATATCACAAGTCCTTTCAAAAGGCAATAGTTTATCTGGAGTATGATAAAATCGTGAGATATTTGAAAACTTTTTGTGCTTAATTTATGCCGCGGAATGTCAAATCTATGAATGGAGTGATTGAGCCAATGGTGAATGTCAAACCGGTTAAGGTTGGCAAAAATACTCGAATGAGTTTTGCGCGTATTGATGAAGTCCTTGATATGCCGAATCTTATCGAAGTACAGAAAAAGTCCTATCAGTGGTTCCTCGATGAAGGACTCAAGGAAGTATTCAAGGAAGTCTCCGGCATCACGGATTACACGGGCAATCTCGTACTTGATTTTGTCGATTACAAACTGGATGTCGACAAGCCGAATTACAGTGTGGAAGAATGCAAGGAACGCGATGCTACTTATTCCGCGGCATTACGGGTCACGGCACGGCTGCTTAACAAAGAAAGCGGCGAAATTAAAGAATCCGAAGTTTTCATGGGGGATTTCCCCCTGATGACCGACAGCGGAACTTTTGTAATCAACGGCGCTGAGCGTGTCATCGTTTCACAGTTAGTTCGTTCGCCCGGCGTTTATTACAAAATGGAATACGATAAAACCGGCAAGGAGCTTTACAGTTCCACCGTTATTCCGAACCGCGGCGCATGGCTGGAATATGAAAACGACGCGAACGACGTCTTCTATGTCCGCATCGATAAAAACCGCAAAATTCCCGTTACCGTATTTATCCGTTCCCTCGGCCTTGGTTCGGACGAGGAAATCCGCGATTATTTTGGCATTGACGAGCGGATGGAAGCAACGATTGCCAAAGATCCGTGCAAAAACACGGAGGAAGCCCTGTTTGAAATTTACAGAAAGCTTCGTCCGAGCGAACCGCCAACCATAGAAAGCGCCCAGGCTCACATCAACAGCCTGTTTTTTGACGCGCGCCGTTACGACCTTTCACGGGTCGGCCGTTACAAATACAATAAAAAGCTGAATCTTGCCGGCCGTATCTCCGGTCAGGTGCTTTCCAAGCCGATTGCGGATCCCCGCACGGGGGAACTGCTTGCGGAGGCAGGCGTGGCCGTGTCCCATGAGCTTGCGGAACAAATTGACAATGCCGGTGTCTCCATCGCGTATGTACAGGACGGGGACCGCGAAATCAAAGTGATTTCCAACGGCATGGTTAATATTCAGAACTTCGTAAACTTTGACGCCAAAACAGAATGCGGTATCAACGAGAGAGTCCGTTTCACCATCCTCAATGAAATTCTTGAGTCCAGTTCCACGGATGAAGAGATCAAGGAAAAAATCATTGCCAGAATTGATGAGCTGATTCCAAAGCACATTATTATCGATGACATTTTTGCCTCTATCAATTATATGAATTGCCTGGCGGTTGGTCTGGGTACTATTGACGATATCGACCATTTGGGCAACAGGCGAATTCGGTCCGTCGGCGAGCTGCTCCAGAACCAGTTCCGCATCGGCTTTTCGCGCCTGGAACGCGTGATTCGTGAACGCATGACCCTTCAGGCACAGGATCTGGAGGTTCTTACACCGCATTCTTTAATCAATATCCGCCCTGTGGTTGCGGCAATCCGTGAATTTTTCGGATCTTCTCCGCTGTCTCAGTTTATGGATCAGACCAACCCGCTTGCGGAGCTTACCCATAAGAGACGTCTTTCCGCGCTGGGCCCCGGCGGTCTTTCAAGAGATCGCGCAGGATTTGAGGTTCGCGACGTTCATTATACACACTACGGACGCATGTGCCCGATTGAAACGCCGGAAGGGCCGAATATCGGTTTGATTTCCTATTTGGCCACATTTGCGAAAATCAATGATTACGGATTTATTGAAGCGCCGTTTCGCCGCGTTGACAAGAAAACCGGTGTTGTAACAAAAGAAGTCATTTATATGACGGCGGATGTTGAAGATAATTATATTGTGGCACAGGCGAATGAACCTCTCGATGAGGAAGGCCGCTTCGTAAACCCGAAGGTAAACGGCCGCTATCGCGACGAATTTGTTGAAATAGAGCGGGAACGCGCTGATTTCATGGATGTTTCGCCGCGGATGGTTGTTTCCGTCGCGACCGCGATGATTCCTTTTCTGGAAAACGATGACGCGAACCGCGCGCTGATGGGTTCCAACATGCAGCGGCAGGCGGTACCGCTGCTGAAGACGGAATCTCCGATTGTCGGTACCGGCATGGAATATAAAGCGGGCGTGGATTCCGGAGTTTGTGTGCTTGCAAAGCGCAGCGGCGTCGTCAGCAGCGTTTCTGCCGACGAAATTAAGATTACTACGGACAACGGGGAAACCGACGTCTATCATGTTATTAAATTTATGCGTTCCAATCAGGGAACATGCATTAATCAGGTTCCGATTGTGGACATGAACCAGCGCGTGGCAGAGGGAGACGTCATCGCGGACGGTCCGGCCACAAAGGATGGGGAAATCAGCCTTGGTAAAAACGCCCTGATCGGCTTTATGACCTGGGAAGGCTACAACTACGAGGACGCCGTCCTGATCAATGAAAAAGTTGTGCGCGACGATGTTTTTACCTCGATCCACATTGAGGAATATGAGACGGAAGCCCGCGATACCAAACTTGGTCCGGAAGAAATCACGCGGGATATTCCAAATGTCAACGAAGACCTGCTCCGCGACTTGGACGACGGCGGAATTATCCGCATCGGCGCGGAAGTCCGTGCGGGAGATATCCTTGTCGGCAAGGTAACGCCAAAGGGCGAAACCGAGCTGACTGCGGAAGAGCGTCTGCTCCGTGCCATTTTCGGAGAAAAAGCACGCGAGGTTCGCGATACCTCGCTTCGCGTTCCGCACGGTGAAAGCGGCATTGTTGTCGACGTTAAGGTCTTTACCCGTGAAAACAGCCATGATGAGTTGAGCCCGGGTGTCAATAAAGTGGTTCGCTGCTATCTGGCGCAGAAGAGAAAAATTTCAGTCGGCGATAAAATGGCGGGCCGCCACGGAAACAAGGGCGTTGTCTCGCGCATTCTGCCGGTTGAAGATATGCCGTTCCTTCCGGACGGGACTCCGCTTGACATTGTGCTGAATCCTTTGGGCGTACCTTCCCGAATGAATATCGGGCAGGTGCTGGAAGTTCACTTGGGCCTTGCTGCAAGAGCACTCGGCTGGAAAATCATGACTCCTGTTTTTGACGGCGCGCACGAGGACAATATTGTGGAGTGCCTGACGCAGGCGGGACTGAGCCCGGACGGAAAGATCCTTTTGAAAGACGGCCGCACCGGGGAGTACTTTGACAACCCCGTTACCGTTGGCTATATGTATTACCTGAAACTCCACCACCTGGTAGACGATAAAATTCATGCCCGTTCCACCGGCCCGTATTCGCTTGTTACGCAGCAGCCTCTGGGCGGCAAAGCGCAGTTCGGCGGACAGCGCTTTGGTGAAATGGAGGTGTGGGCGCTTGAGGCTTACGGCGCCGCCTACACGCTTCAGGAAATTCTCACCGTCAAGTCCGACGACGTGGTCGGCCGTGTGAAGACGTATGAAGCAATTGTCAAAGGTCAGAATATTCCGACGCCCGGAATTCCGGAATCGTTTAAGGTTTTGATCAAAGAACTCCAGTCCCTCGCGCTCGACGTTAAGGTGCTGGATGTGAACGATGATGAAATCGACCTGAAGCAGAATTTCGACGATGATGACGACATTGGATTCAATCCTACGGAAGAAAACTTTGATGAACCGACGGTTGCTGAGGGCGACTTTGAAGGCTTCTCCATGGAAGAAGCGGAGGATGACGGAAGTCTGTTTGATGATTCCGATGGTTTTACAGACGAAAGTTCCGGTGATTCCGAAGATCTTGGGAAAGACGATCTGTTCGATATGAGTTCCAATGAAGATAAAATTTGACAGGAAGGGGTCGAAATATGGAATTTAACACCTTTGAATCCATAAAGATTGGACTTGCTTCACCTGAAAAAATTCGTGAGTGGTCGCACGGTGAGGTAAAAAAGCCGGAAACGATCAATTACCGAACTTTAAAGCCGGAGCGTGACGGTTTGTTCTGCGAGCGCATTTTCGGGCCTACGAAGGACTGGGAATGCCATTGCGGTAAGTATAAGAGAATTCGTTACAAAGGGAAAATCTGCGAACGCTGCGGGGTTGAAGTGACGCGCGCGAAGGTTCGCCGTGAGCGGATGGGCCACATTGAGCTGGCGGCCCCTGTTTCCCACATCTGGTATTTCAAAGGGATTCCTTCCCGCATGGGACTGATGCTTGACATTTCGCCCAGAATGCTGGAAAAGGTGCTTTATTTTGCCCTTTATATCGTAACGGACCCGGGCGATGTCAGGGAGCTTCAGAAAAAACAGCTTCTGAATGAAAAAGAATACCGCGACATGCGTGAGAAGTACGAGGACGATTTTGAAGCGGGCATGGGAGCGGAATCCGTTCAAAAGCTGCTTTCCGAAATCGATCTGGACGAAGTTTCGACGGAGCTGAAAACTGAGCTTGTCAATGCAACGGGCCAGAAGAAGGTCCGCATTCTGAAACGCCTTGAAGTGGTGGAGGCTTTCCGTCTTTCGGGCAACCGCCCCGAATGGATGATTATGGACGCCATTCCGGTTATTCCGCCGGATCTGCGGCCGATGGTGCAGCTGGACGGCGGCCGGTTTGCAACGTCTGACCTGAACGACCTGTACCGCCGTGTAATCAATCGTAACAATCGTTTAAAAAGACTTTTGGAGCTTGGTGCTCCGGATATTATTGTCCGCAATGAAAAACGGATGCTGCAGGAGGCTGTGGACGCGCTGATCGACAACGGCCGCCGCGGACGCCCTGTTACCGGGCCGAACAATCGCCCGTTAAAGTCTCTTTCCGATATGCTGAAGGGCAAACAGGGCCGTTTCCGCCAAAACTTGCTTGGCAAACGCGTCGACTATTCGGGCCGTTCGGTTATTGTTGTCGGTCCTGATCTTAAAATGTATCAGTGCGGACTTCCCAAAGAAATGGCGCTGGAACTTTTCAAGCCTTTTGTCATGAAACGTCTGGTTGAGACACAGGCTGCCGGCAATATCAAGGCGGCCAGAAAAGCGGTCGAACGAGCCAAACCGGAGGTTTGGGATGCACTTGAAATCGTCATAAAAAACCATCCGGTGCTGTTAAACCGCGCGCCGACTCTGCACCGCTTGGGCATTCAGGCGTTTGAGCCGGTTCTGGTCGAGGGAAGAGCGCTCAAGCTGCATCCGCTGGCCTGCACCGCGTATAACGCGGACTTCGACGGCGACCAGATGGCTGTGCACGTTCCGCTTTCCTCAGAAGCGCAGGCGGAAGCCCGTTTCCTGATGCTTGCGGCAGGCAACCTGTTAAAGCCTTCCGATGGGCGCCCCGTTACCGTGCCGACGCAGGATATGGTTCTGGGTTCGTATTATCTGACGCTGGATAAGGCCGGGGAGACGGGAGAGGGCAAATGCTTCCGTGACTTTGACGAGGCAATCATAGCTTACAACGAGCATGTAATCGGCCTTCATGCAAAGATCAAAGTCCGCAGGACTTTGGTGTTTGACGGCAAGCCTGAAACCCAGTTGGTTGAAACGACTGTCGGGCGTATGATTTTCAATCGCCCGGTTCCTCAGGATCTGGGCTATGTGGACCGTTCCAAGCCGGAAAATCGTTTTAAGCTGGAAATTGAATTTCTGGTTGGGAAAAAGCAGTTGGGTCAGATCATTGACCGCTGCATAGAGGTTCATGGCGTGCCGAAAACATCGGAGGTTCTCGACGCAATCAAGGCGCAGGGGTACCGGTATTCCACCCGCAGCGGAATCACCGTTTCCGTCAGCGACGCCACGATTCCGCCGCAGAAAAAGGATATCATTGCGGAAGCGGAGAAGAAGATTGACGAAGTTTCCGAGCAATATAAAATGGGCTTGCTGTCCAACGGCGAGCGTTATGACGCAGTTCTGAAAACCTGGACTAAAGCAACGGAAGACGTGTCTGTCGCGCTGCAAAAGAACCTGAACCGTTACAATCCGATTTTCATGATGGCTGACTCCGGCGCCCGCGGTTCTATGAGCCAGATTCGCCAGTTGGCCGGTATGCGCGGCCTGATTGCAAATACGTCCGGTAAAACAATCGAAATTCCGATCCGTGCGAATTACCGCGAAGGCCTGAATATTCTGGAATACTTTATTTCTTCGCGCGGCGCCCGGAAAGGCCTTGCCGACACGGCTTTGCGTACGGCGGACTCCGGTTACCTGACCCGTCGTCTGGTCGATGTTTCGCAGGATGTCATTATTCGTGAAGAAGACTGCGGAGCAACTGAGGGCCTTGAGATTTTTGATATCAAGGAGGGCAAGGAAATTATCGAGACCATGCACGAACGCCTGATCGGACGTTATCTGCTGGAAGACTTCGTGGATAAAGAAAGCGGAGAAGTGCTGGTTTCCAAGGATAAACTGATGGATGAGAATGACGCCGATATCATCGTCTCAAGGGGCGTTAAGAGAATCAAAATCCGCTCGATCCTGGAATGCCGCGCGAAACACGGCGTCTGCAAAAAATGTTACGGCGCAAACCTTGCGACAAGGATGCCTGTTATGGTCGGCGAAGCGGTCGGAATTATCGCCGCGCAGTCGATCGGCGAGCCCGGCACGCAGCTGACCATGAGAACCTTCCACACCGGTGGTGTTGCCAGTGCGGAAGATATCACACAGGGTCTGCCCCGCGTTGAAGAGCTGTTCGAAGGCAGAAAACCGAAACATCTTGCCATTATCAGCGAGATTGCCGGTACGGTTTCATTTGACGAAATCAAAAAGAGCCGTCACGTCGTTGTGACGAACTCCGAAACCGGAGACAGCAAATCGTATTTAATTCCGTTTGGTTCCCGCATTATCGTCAGTGAAGGCGATGAGATCAAGGCAGGTACCCGTCTGACGGAAGGTTCGGTCAATCCGCACGACGTTTTGGCAATCACCGGAACTCAGGCCGTCCAGGATTACCTGATTGAAGAGGTTCAGAAGGTTTACCGGATGCAGGGCGTTGATATCAACGACAAGCATATCGAGGTTATTGTACGCCAGATGCTGAAGAAAGTTCGCGTCGACGAGGCGGGCGACACAACCCTGCTGCCCAGCGCTCTGGTTGAAAAGAGCGAACTGGAAGCGGAAAATCAGATTGTACGCGATCGCATCGCCGCAGGGGAAACCGATCTGCAGGAGGCAACCGCGACCCCGGTTCTTTTGGGTATTACAAAGGCGTCTCTCGCGACGGATTCATTCCTTTCCGCGGCGTCCTTCCAGGAAACGACCCGCGTGCTGACCGATGCCGCGATCAAGGGTAAGGTCGATCCTTTACTGGGCCTCAAGGAAAACGTTATTATCGGGAAGCTGATCCCGGCAGGAACCGGCATGAAATGCTATAGTGACGTGGAAATCGAGCCGACCGGAGAAAACTTGACAAATGATGCGGTTTAGGCTTATAATTTAAAATTGTGATGGCTGCAATTTTTGGCATCAGCTAAAAATAGAGCCGATTGAAAGTTTGTTGTTCACGCCGCCCAAAAAAGGGCGGCTTGACATAAATATTTTTGTTAGGAGGTGTCATATGCCAACCTTTAACCAATTGGTCAATACCGGCAGGGAAGTATCCGAAAAGAAAGCGAAGGCCCCCGCACTTTTGAAGGGCTGGAACTCGAAGAAACGTGTTTCCATCGATCAGGATTCTCCGCAAAAACGTGGTGTCTGCACGGTTGTAAAAACCGCGACCCCGAAAAAGCCGAATTCTGCTTTGAGAAAAATCGCAAGAGTCAGGCTTTCTAACGGAATCGAAGTCAGCGCCTATATTCCCGGCGTTGGTCACAACCTGCAGGAACACAGCGTCGTGATGATCCGCGGCGGACGTGTCAAGGACCTTCCTGGTGTGCGTTACCATATCATTCGCGGAACTCTGGACGCGCAGGGCGTTGCTCAGCGTATGCAGGCCCGTTCCAAGTATGGTGCGAAACGGCCGAAGGCCGGTGCTGCTAAAAAATAAACAGCACGCCAATTTTAACGATGACAGAAACCTGACGGCTGCATGTTGAAAAACTGAAATGCAGCGGCGTTTGACCATATAGAGCGCCTCTGTACTGGCCACGGGAGTTATGTCGCTTTCGAGTACCGATGAATTCATTTCTGTGAAGGAGGGAAGTAAAGTGCCAAGAAGAGGTTCAACCGCGAAACGCGATGTTTTGCCGGATCCACTTTATAATTCCAAAATTGTAACACGACTGATTAATAATATCATGTACGACGGAAAAAAGGGCGTTGCCCAGAAAATCGTTTATGGTGCATTTGATATTATCAGGGACAAAACGGGAAAAGAACCGTTGGATGTTTTTGAGCAGGCCATGGAAAATGTAATGCCTTCTCTGGAAGTCAAGGCCCGCCGTGTCGGCGGCGCCACCTACCAGGTCCCGATGGAGGTCCGTCCGGAAAGACGGCAGACTCTGGGCCTGCGCTGGGTCACCAACTATTCTAGACTGCGCAGCGAAAAGACCATGAGGGAAAGACTTGCCGGCGAAATCCTTGATGCTGTGAACGGTGCTGGCGGCGCTGCCAAGAAGCGTGACGAAACGCATAAGATGGCAGAGGCAAACAGGGCATTTGCACATTACCGCTGGTAATGGCCGGCCTGCACATTTTCAGTATATTTAGGAGGAAATTATGCCAAGGCAGGTATCACTTGAATTAACCCGCAATATCGGCATTATGGCTCACATCGATGCCGGTAAGACTACCACTACCGAACGCATCCTGTATTACACTGGAATCAATCATAAAATCGGTGAAGTTCACGACGGAGCCGCAACAATGGACTGGATGGTGCAGGAGCAGGAGCGGGGCATTACCATCACTTCCGCCGCCACGACCTGCTTTTGGAAGGGCCACCGGATCAATATTATCGACACACCGGGCCACGTTGACTTCACGGTAGAAGTTGAGCGTGCTCTGCGTGTGCTTGATGGCGCCGTAGCGGTTTATGATGCAAAGGGCGGCGTTGAGCCGCAGTCTGAAACCGTTTGGCGTCAGGCGGAACAGTTCGGTGTTCCGCGCATGGCTTACGTCAACAAAATGGACATTATGGGTGCGGATTTTTTCCGCACTGTCCAGATGATGAAAGACCGCCTGAAGTGCAACGCCGTTCCCATTCAGTTGCCGATCGGCAGCGAAGATACCTTTAAAGGAATTATTGACCTGATTGACATGAAGGCCGACGTCTATTATGACGAAATGGGCAAAGACATGAAGGTCGAAGACATTCCGGAGGACATGAAGGAACTTGCCGAAAAATATCATGCCGAGCTCCTGGAGGCGGTTGCCGAACAGGACGATGACTTGATGGAGAAGTACCTGAACGGCGAAGAAATGACCAAAGCTGAAATTGAAAAGGTGATTCGCAAGGCGACGATTGCAAATAGATTTGTACCTGTTACCTGCGGAACCTCGTATAAAAACAAAGGCGTGCAGAAGCTGCTTGACGCGATTATCGCGTATATGCCGGCTCCTACCGACATTCCCGCAATCCGCGGTACCAATCCGGACACCGGGGAGGAAGAGGACTGCCACGCGAGCGATGACGAGCCTTTCGCGGCGCTTGCGTTTAAGATCGCCACGGATCCGTTTGTTGGAAAGCTGGCATTTTTCCGCGTATATTCCGGTAAGGTTGATGCCGGTTCCACCGTTTATAACTCCGTCAAGGACAATAACGAAAGACTGGGCCGTATTCTGCAGATGCACGCGAATCACCGTCAGGATCTTGAAACGGTTTATTCCGGCGACATTGCGGCGGCGGTCGGCCTGAAGAACACAACGACCGGCGATACCCTGTGCGATCCGAAGCGCAAAATCGTGCTTGAATCCATGGAATTCCCGGACCCGGTTATCCGTGTTGCAATCGAGCCTAAAACCAAGGCTGGGCAGGAAAAAATGGGCATTGCTCTCGCCAAGCTGGCGGAAGAAGACCCGACATTCAAGGCTTACACGGATGAGGAAACCGGTCAGACTATTATTGCCGGCATGGGCGAACTGCACCTGGAAATTATCGTCGACCGTTTGCTGCGCGAATTCCATGTGGAAGCAAACGTCGGTAAGCCTCAGGTTGCTTATAAAGAAACGGTACGCCGTCTTGCCGACGTCGAAACCAAGTACGCAAGGCAGTCGGGCGGCCATGGCCAGTACGGTCATGTTAAGATTAAACTGGAACCGAATCCGGGCAAGGGCTATGAATTTGTCAACGCCGTTACGGGCGGTGCGATTCCGAAGGAATTTATTCCAGCTGTTGACCAGGGAATTCAGGGCGCGATGCTGTCCGGCGTTATGGCGGGCTATCCGGTTGTAGATGCCAAGGTCACGCTTTACGATGGGTCGTTCCACGAAGTCGACTCCTCGGAGCTCGCGTTTAAAATTGCCGGTTCAATGGCGTTTAAGGAAGCTATGACAAAAGCCGATCCGGTTATTTTGGAACCGATTATGAAGGTTAGTGTTACCGTTCCGGAAGATTACATGGGCGACGTGATGGGCGACCTGAACTCCCGCCGTGGAATGATCGAAGGAATGGACGCAATCCCGGGTGCGCAGCAGATTCGCGCTATGGTTCCGCTTTCGGAAATGTTCGGCTATTCTACCGATCTGCGGTCTAAAACGCAGGGCCGTGGTCAGTATGTTATGGAGCCCGGCAGCTACACGGAAGTGCCGAAGAATATTTCCGAAAAGATTATTACGTCCCGCAGTAAAAAATCGGAATAACCTCGTAAAATATGCTTGCTTTTTACCCTTTTTGTTGTTAAAATGTTAAGCATAATGTAAAATCTATCATTCCAGTTCGGATAAATAAAAAGGAGGATCTCCAATGGCAAAAGCAAAATTTGACAGGTCGAAACCTCATGTAAACATTGGCACCATCGGTCACGTTGACCATGGTAAGACCACTTTGACTGCGGCTATCACGAAGGTTCTTAACTTCAAGGGTGAAGCTGACTTCGTCGATTACGCAAACATCGACAAGGCACCGGAAGAAAGAGCACGTGGTATTACAATTAATACGGCTCACGTTGAGTATCAGACGGAAGCCCGTCACTACGCTCACGTTGACTGCCCGGGCCATGCCGACTATGTTAAAAACATGATTACCGGTGCTGCACAGATGGACGGCGCGATCCTTGTCGTCTCCGCTGCGGACGGCCCGATGCCCCAGACCCGTGAGCACATTCTGCTTGCCCGTCAGGTAGGCGTGCCTTATATTGTCGTCTATATGAACAAGGTTGACCAGGTTGACGATGAAGAACTTCTCGACCTCGTTGAAATGGAAATTCGTGATCTGCTGAATGAATACGAATTCCCCGGCGACGATACCCCGATTGTTCGCGGTTCCGCTTTGAAAGCGCTGGAATGCACTTCCACGGATCCGGATGCGCCGGAATACAAATCCATCTGGGAACTGATGGATGCTGTTGACAGCTTCATTCCGACACCGGAACGCAAATCCGATCTTCCGTTCCTGATGCCTGTCGAGGACGTTATGACCATCAGCGGCCGCGGCACAGTTGCTACGGGCAGAGTTGAGCGCGGTATGGCTAAAATCGGCGATGAAGTTGAAATTGTCGGTCTTTCTCCGGAAAAGAAGAAGTCTGTTATCACGGGCCTCGAGATGTTCCGTAAATCCCTTGACTTCGCAGAAGCCGGCGATAACATCGGTATGCTTCTCCGCGGTATTCAGAGAGAAGAAATTGAGCGCGGTCAGGTTATTGCAAAACCGGGCAGTGTGCATCCGCATACCAAGTTTGTCGGTCAGGTTTATATTCTGACAAAGGATGAAGGCGGCCGTCATACTCCGTTCTTCAACAATTACCGTCCGCAGTTCTATTTCCGTACAACAGACGTTACAGGTACCATCGATCTTCCGGAAGGAACCGAGATGTGCATGCCTGGCGATAACGTTCAGATGACGGTTGAACTGATTACGCCGATTGCTATGGAAGAGGGACTTCGTTTCGCTATTCGTGAAGGCGGCCACACGGTCGGCTCCGGCGTCGTTTCCAAAATCATTGAGTAATTAGCGGTCGTTAGACTGTTTAATCAGCATGGCCCGGTGAGGGAAATCCCCCACCGGGCCATGTTTTTGTATTTTAATAACCCTCGTCGGCTCAAGAGCTTTGTATGAAAGGCAAGTTTAAAGAAGGTGCGCCGGGGGCATTCTTTTGCTGATTCATCAATTTCCAAAGCTGATGCCGGTATCCTGAGCAGTCAGGATTAATTCACTGTCGAGCGGTACGGCCTTTAATTTTCCGGCGATCTCTTGCAGCGGTACGGCAACAATACGTTCATTTTTAAGCGACACCATGCTTCCGTAATTTTCTTCAACGACCAATTTTGCTGCTTCCGCACCGAACCGTGTGGCAAGGACACGGTCATACGGACATGGGCTTCCACCGCGCTGAAAATGGCCAGGAACGGTTACTCTTGTTTCCTGCTCCGTCATTTTTTCAATTTCATCTGCAAGGCGGTAAGAAATGGATGGATAAGGCATCTTCACCCGTTCCGCCTTAAACTGTTTTTTGCTGAGTCCGGACTCATCTATGGAGATTGCCCCTTCGGCAACAGCCAGTATGGAGAAGCGTTTTCCCTGCTGATTCCTTTTGCGAAGAGATTCCGCGACGCTTTCAATATTGTAAGGCATTTCCGGCATCAGAATGACATCGGCTCCGCCCGCGATGCCTGCATACAGAGTCAGCCAGCCTACTTTATGGCCCATGATTTCCACGATAAAGACCCTGCTGTGCGAGGTCGCGGTAGTGTGAATGCAGTCGATGACGTGAGCCGCGTTTTCGACAGCGCTCTGGAATCCAAAGCTCATGTCCGTTCCCCACAGATCGTTATCGATCGTCTTGGGAAGAGTAATAATGTTCAATCCCTCTTCCCGAAGGAGGTTGGCTGTCTTATGCGTACCGTTGCCGCCCAGAATGATAAGACAGTCTAATCCCCATTTTTTGTAATTTGATTTCATTTTCTTGACTTTATCATCGTTTTCCGTCCGCATCTGTTTGAACGGTTGCCTGGATGTTCCTAGAACGGTTCCCCCCAAAGTCAGAATTCCGGAAAAATCATCCGCGTCCATGCGGCGGCAGATTCCCTCCATCAGGCCTCGGTAACCATCCTGAATGCCATATAATTCTATGTTGCGGCCCATTCGGTTGTAAAGAGATTTCGCAATTCCGCGAAGGGCTGCATTCAGTCCCTGACAGTCGCCTCCACTTGTCAGTAGTCCTATTTTTTTCATGGTTCCGTGATTCCTTTCCGTTTTATTGAGTACGCAGTCTCAGGTGCTGAAACCTCATGATCCATTCGGCAGTGCGCACACTGCTGAGCGATTTTTACGAACTCATCCTGGCAGCTGAGAGGCGTTTTTCCTCTTCTGTCTACTCTGGAATAAGTGCCGTCGGTTTCCATGGTGCGTGCGTTCTCGTTGTCGTTGAGCAGTAAGTCGATTATCTTCATGATTCTGCCTCGAAGATGTTCATCTTCAACAGGGAAGACAAGTTCCACACGGCGGTCCAGATTTCGCTGCATCCAGTCGGCACTCCCGAGAAATACTTTTGTATTTCCGGCGTTTCCAAATACAAAAATGCGGCTGTGTTCCAGCAATCTTCCTACAATGCTTCTTACCGTAATATTTTCACTGAATCCTGCTTTTCCGGGAATCAGGCAGCAAATCCCGCGCACGATCAGGTGAACAGGAACTCCCGCTTCCGACGCCTGATAAAGAAGATCAATGATCTCCGGGTCCACAAGAGAGTTGACCTTGGCGGTAATTCCGCAGGGCAGTGATTTTTTTGCGTTCTCAATCTCGTTTCGGATCATGTGGATAAAAAAAGGGCGAAGGGTTGCCGGAGCAACGATAAATCGATTATATTCAGGGGGACGGGAATAGCCGGTCAAGACATTAAAAAGGGAAGAAGCGTCAACGCCGTATGGTTCCCGGCAGGTGAAAATGCCGATATCCGTATATACTTTCGCCGTTGAATCGTTATAGTTTCCCGTAGCCATGTGGACATACCTTCGGATTCCGTCTTCGTCGCGGCGAACGACAAGCAAAATTTTGCAGTGTGTTTTTAATCCGACAAGCCCGTAAATGACATGGCATCCGGCTTCTTCCAGTTTTTTCGCCCACATAATGTTGTTTTCTTCGTCAAAACGGGCTTTCAGCTCAACCAAAACGGTGACCTGCTTCCCGTTCTCAGCCGCGCGTATCAGCGCCCCAACAATGGGGGAATGTCCGCTGACGCGGTATAGTGTCTGCTTGATCGCGAGGACGTTTTCATCCTCCGCAGCCGTTCGCACAAAATCGATGACCGTTTCAAAGCTTTCATACGGATGATGAACCATGCGGTCCCGTTCGCGGATTGCTTTAAAAATGTCGTCGCAGCCGGCAAAATCACCCGGCGGATAAGCCGGCTGCAGCGGACGGTAGCAGAATTGCTCATATTTCGGCGTCGAGGCAAAGGAGGAGCAGAAAGTCAAATCCAGCGGGCCCGGTATCTCATAAATTTGATGATCTTCAATCTCCAGCATTTCTTTCAGAAACAATTCCGTTTCATAGTCATGTCCCCGAGAAAGTTCAAGTCGAACGGGTTTGCCGCGTTTACGCTTTTTCAGGAATTTCTGTACTTCAATCAGCAGGTCGTCCGAGTCTTCATCAATATCAAGATCCGAGCTTCTGGTTATGCGAAAGGCACAGGCCGAACGGATTTCATTCAGTTCAAACAGTTCCCCCAATTGATAGATAATGACATTCTCAAGAAGAATGTAGTCGTTTCCGCCATCCGACGGAATGTTTAGAAAACGCGTTAAAATACCGGGAACCTGAACCACCGCAAAATAAGATTCGTCTTCGCCTTTCAGGCGGACGGCAATATTCAGGCTGCGGTTCGCGAGCAGCGGAAACGGCCGGCTTCTGTCTACGGCCAAAGGCGTAAGAACGGGGAACAAAATCTTGTCAAAATATTCGGAGATGTATTTTTTCTGACTTTCACTCAACTCGTCAGCTTTCAAAAACCGTATTCCGTTTTTCTTCAGAGCAGGTAAAACAGAGCGGGTAAAGCAGGAATACTGCTTCTCAATAAAGCTGTGAATTTTTTGAGATAGAGTCATAAGCAGTTCAGCAGGCGAATATCCGGAAAGATCGCGGATGAAATAATGGGAATCGACCTGGTCTTCCACACCTGCGACGCGCACCATGAAAAACTCGTCCAGGTTCGAGGCCGTAATGCCGAGAAAACGCATTCGTTCCATAATCGGATTTTCTTTTCGGAAGGATTCTTCCAGCACGCGATAATTAAAATCGACCCAGCTTAATTCCCGATTGATGTACGGGATAACATGTTTTTCTTCTTTTTCACTCAATGGTCACACAACCTTTTCACAGCAGGTTAGATTTTATGGTAAGTTCGGGATTGTAACCGAAAACCTCTTTAAAATACGGCGCACACTGATCAAACGCCCATTGCTCCAAAAAAAGATTCGCGTCGCTCTGGGACGAAATCGTCATCCGGTCCTTTTCCAGCCGGACCTTAATATCGGAGAGCTTTTGTTTCTGCGATTTGTCAAGTGCGTTGGATAACCGGAAGATTGCCACCAGCTTTGAAACGATCAGCCTGTTGTTTTCACTCAGCAGCGCAAAGGTGTGGTTCCGGTGGCTGGGAACGTCGTATTCATTATAGCGTGCAACAAAAGCCGTCAGCAGCATTTCTTCGTCTGTGAGCCCGTAAATATCCGTGTCCTTGATAATATCGAATGAGCTTTGAAGGTGCTGCTTTACCGTGACATAATGTCCGCAGTCATGCAGGATGGAAGCCAGTTCCAAAAGCAGGCGCTCTCTTCTGCCCAGACCGTGCAGGCCCTTCATTTTATCAAAAATTTTACAGGAAAACCCTCTGACACATTCCGTATGCGCTCTGCTGCAATGATAGGAGTCGGAAATTTTCTTTGCGCAGGAGATTGCGCTGACGCGCACATGGTCCTGATATTGCCCCGAGCTTTTCGCAATCAGCATTTGCCGGATTAAAGCGTCCCAAAGCTCCACTTCCGGCGACAGAATTGTTGCGGAATTCGTGTAATGAAGAAGTTTCATTGCGATTGAAAGAGAAGAATACAGCAGTTCCGCCGTTTCTTCGGAAAGATTATATTTGCGGCCGATCCGTTCCTGCGGCATCTTTCGTATTTGTTGGAATAAATCCTTGATTCTCAGGGAATCCAGTTCATATCTCCCGTCCGCCTGCTCAATTCCGCAGATCTTCGCAATCAGTCGAATCCCGCTGCCGGTCAAAATCAGATTATTAGCCTTGCCGTTTTCCAGCGGAATGTTGATATGCCCTAGGATGGAATCTAAGTATTCTTCGACGACGGTATAAAAATCCTCCGTCATATTTTGGATATTTCCAAGCATATCGTGCAGCTTTAAAGACCCCATCGGGATGTTCTGAGAAAAAATCATTTGCTTTCCGTCATACACCGAAAAGCCGATGGTGCCGGCCCCGATATAACAAATCAGAGCGCTTTCGCCCCGTTTGTTTTCAATTTTATTCAAATAATTTAAAATTTCCCAATAAATCAGGGTCTTTTCCTGATCATCCTCAAGAACTTCAATTTGCAATCCGTTTTGAATTTTAAGCTGGTCGATAATGAACGATCGGTTTTCCGCTTCTCTCAGAGCCGTCGTTGCAACCGCTCTGTAGTCCGTTACGCCATACCCGTTCAAAACGTCTTCATAACCGTGCAGCAGGGAGGACAATTCGCGCAGGCTTTCAAAGCTGATCTTTCCGTCCGTAAAAACTTCATGGCCAAGGTGCAGCGGGTATTCGAGAGTCTCGAGATCATCAATTTTTCCTTTTTTCAGCTGAGAAATTCGCATCTTCAGAGCATTAGAGTCTATGTCGAGGACAGCGGCAAGTTTGGGGCTTTTTTTGCGGTTCAATCAATCACCTTCCTTCGGATTTACCAATAGAATACTATATTATAAGAATAACAAGTTTGATCGAGTTTTTCTACCTTTTTCTCGATGTTTTCAAGATATAAGTTTGCCAGCGGCAGAAATTGCATGACTTTTGCCAACGCAATATGTTATACTGTTATCATTCCCAATCATAGTGATACAAAGAAGGTATATTGATTTATGCGTAGAAAAAAACATTCCGCGTCCCGGCGGACGGCGGTCATATCCGTTGCAGTAATATTGTGCGCCGCGGTTGCCGTAGCAGCCGCGGTTTATTCCGGACAAGTTCCGGGCTTCAACCGTGCCCGGTCGTCGTCCTCCGCAGTGCCATCATCATCCGTATCCTCCTCAGCGGCATCAGAAGTCTCTTCCTCCAAACCGGTTCAAAAGCCGGTTTCCATTACGATTCTGGGTGCCGGGGACGATTTGATTCACAGCTCTGTGTACAACCATGCCAAAAAGCTGGCGGGAGGAAAAGGTTACGATTTTGACCCGATGTATCAACGTGTCGCCGGCACCATACGAAACGCCGACGTCGCGGTGATTAATCAGGAATCTGTTTTGGCGTCAAAGGTTGCGCCGATTTCAGGTTATCCTCTTTTTAATTCACCGACCGAAGTTGGGGACGAGTTGGTCCATTTAGGGTTCGACGTCGTGAATCAGGCGAACAACCATCTGCTGGATATGGGCGAGAAAGGAATCAAGGCAACGCTTGATTACTGGGATACCCAGCCGGTCAAGGTCGTCGGGGCCTATCGAAATGATGAGGACCTTCAGAATATACGGATTGTGGAAGCAAAAGGGATTAAAACGGCCCATATCGGAATCACGGAAATGACCAACGGTTTGTACCTGCCGAAAGGATCAAATTACAGGATCATTTACGCGAGCGATACGGAATTAATCAAAAGCCTGATTCAAAAAGCGAAAAGCATGGCCGATGTTGTCGTAATATCCGTCCATTGGGGAACGGAAGACACTTATACCCTGACGGACAAGCAGAAAAAGCTGGCGCAGGATATGGTTGACTGGGGCGCTGATATTATATTCGGAAACCACCCGCATGTGGTGCAAAAGCTCACTTTGCTCACGAGAGCGTCGGATGGGGCAAAATGTCCTGTGATTTTCGCAATGGGAAATTTCATTTCCGGGCAGCTCTATGGCAGAAACATGGTCAGCGGTCTCCTGACCGTGACAATGACAAAAAACTTTGAAACAGGAAAAACAACATACTCCAGTATGAAATTTGAGCCGATTGTCACGCACTATGAAACCAGATTTGAGAATCTTGCGATTTACCCGCTGAGCGAATATACGGACGCGCTGGCAAAGAAACACAGCATCCGGAAACGGACTCCGGAATTCAGCAAGCAGTTCATACAGGATATTATTGACCGGAATATTCCAAAGGAATATCAGGCGGAATCTTGACAGAACCTGATTCCCGTGATATACTGTAAATAAATGAATCAGTCTTCGGGGCGAGGTGAAATTCCTCACCGGCGGTAAAGCGGCAGTAAGCCGACAAGCCCGCGAGCGGAAACGCAGATTTTGGTTGAATTCCAAAGCCGACGGTAAAGTCCGGATGGAAGAAGAAAAGCGTTTTTTAACGTTTATTCCGTCCCGCATTTTTGCGGGACTTTTTTTTATTTCATCCGTTGACCCTGCCGAGCATCCGGGATGATTTTTTAAGAAAAAGGTTCAGGGCGGGGCGAACTTCCCCACCGGCGGTAAAACGGCAAAAGCCGATCAGCCCGCGAGCGGCAGTCAGCCGCAGATTTCGGTTCGATTCCGAAGCCGACGGTAAAGTCCGGATGAAAGAAGAGGAGAAAATTAGATGAATTCTATGGATTATGAAAAAGCAGGCAAGAGACAGGGATTAAAGCTGGATGCCAGGAGTATCGCGCAGATCGGCGTTCTTTCGGGAATCGCTTTCGTACTGATGATGTTTGAGTTTCCGCTTTGGTTTGCTCCGGCATTTTACCGGCTTGACTTCAGTGAACTACCGGTCCTGATCGGAGCCTTTGCAATGGGTCCTGCGGCCGGGGTGCTGATTGAGCTGATCAAGGTATTGCTTTATATGCTGATTCACGGCAGTTCTACTGCGGGCGTGGGCGACCTTGCCAATTTTTTAATCGGAAGTTCCATGGTGATTCCCAGCGCGGTCATTTATCAGCATCATAAATCAAGGCGGTATGCGATTGTCGGCTTAATTACCGGAACGCTGGCACTGATTGTAGTCGGCAGCCTGATGAATGCCTATGTGCTTCTTCCTGTTTATGCGGCTGCTTTTCACATGCCGATGAATGCATTAATCAGTATGGGCTCCGCTGTTAACCCATCGATTCAGGGACTTACGACCTTTATTATGCTGGCCGTAGCACCGTTTAACCTGTTTAAAGGAGTTACCGTTTCCTGCCTGACCATGCTGCTGTATAAAAAAGTCAGTCCCATTTTACACAACAGGATCGGCAAATGACATAGAATAGGATGAACCGGGTATTTTACGGTTAACGCTTTACAACTTCCGCGGCCTGTGCTATAATCTGATTATTAAAAATGAATAGGTCCTTATCAAGAGTGACGGAGGGAACAGGCCCTGTGATGTCCGACAACCTGCTTTTAAGAAAGTAAGGTGCCAAATCCTGCGGGAAAGCCGAAAGATGAGGTGGATTAATACCGTCCGGTTTTCCGGACGGTATTTTTTTATTTTTCAGCAATGGCCGCAGGCCAGCTGAGGAAAGTCAGGAGGAAACAAATATATGTCAAAACATTTTTTTACGTCTGAATCCGTAACGGAAGGTCACCCCGATAAAATGTGTGACCAGATTGCGGACGCCGTTTTGGACGCAATCATAGCCCAGGACCCGGTGGCGCATGTTGCGTGTGAGGTTACGGCGACGACAGGGATCATTCATGTCATGGGAGAAATTTCGACAAACTGTTATGTGGATATTGCTTCCATTGCAAGGGACGTCGTCAAGGATATCGGATATAATAACCCGGATTGCGGCTTTGACGGAAACACCTGCGGGGTATTAACTTCGATCGACGTGCAGTCGCCGGACATCGCCATGGGTGTAGACCGCTCCTACGAAGCAAAAAACGGTGCAACGGATGAATACGACCTGATCGGAGCGGGAGACCAGGGGCTTATGTTCGGCTATGCCTGCGATGAAACCCCCGAACTGATGCCGCTTCCCATTTCACTTGCTCACAAGCTGGCCAGACGGCTGAGCGAAGTGAGAAAAACCGGACTGATTCCTTACCTGAGGCCGGATGGCAAAACTCAGGTTACTGTGGAATACGAGGAAGACAGGCCTGTCCGTGTAGACACGGTTGTGGTGTCGGCTCAGCATAGCCCGGATGTCACCTTGGAACAGATTCGCGGCGATGTAATGAAACATGTGATTCAGGCGGTTGTTCCGCAGCAGTGGCTTGACGAAAAAACAAAGTATTATGTCAATCCAACCGGAAGGTTTGTAATCGGCGGACCGGTCGGAGACAGCGGGCTGACCGGAAGAAAAATCATTGTTGACACCTACGGCGGATATGCCCGTCACGGTGGCGGCGCATTTTCCGGGAAAGACCCGACGAAAGTCGACCGCTCCGCGTCCTATGCCGCCCGCTACATCGCCAAAAACCTTGTCGCGGCGGGAGTAGCCAAAAAATGCGAGGTGCAGCTCGCCTATGCGATCGGTGTTGCCAGGCCGGTTTCCGTACGCGTCGACACGTTCGGAACTTCACCTTACACGGGAGAAGAACTTTCCGATGCGGTTGAAAAGACATTTGATTTAAGACCCGGTGCGATCATCCGGGATTTGGACCTCCGGCGCCCCATTTTCCGCTCTGTCTCCAATTACGGCCATATGGGCCGAGAGGACCTCGGCGTTTCCTGGGAAAAATGCGATCGTGTGGATGCACTGAAAGCCGTATTGAAAAAATAATCAAAATTCCGCCCCGGCACATAGAATGTGTTGGGGTGGTTTTTATGTTTGAAATTATTTTCAAAATTGTTTTCGTGCTGTTTGCCATTCTTGGAATTGTGGAAGCGTTCCGGATGTTTTTATTCTGGCTGCTGAAAACAAAAAATCCGGGTAGATTTTTTCTGATTGTTTCCATGAGCGGGCATGATGAAGAAGCGGAATTGGTTTTAAGAAGTGCCTGCGAGCGGATTAAATGGTTTCCGGACAGTACAGCGCAGCTTCTGGCCGTCGATTGTGGTATGGACGAAGAGACCAGACGAATCTGTGAAATTGCTTGCTACGAACTGCCGGAAATCCAGCTCTGCCGGCCGGATGAAGTACAAAATATCCTTTGCCGTTAATATTTGCAAATACATATCGGATCGTTTATACTAGAGATATTACAACGCGAACAAGAGGGAACTGGATGGCGGAAACAGGGCTTCTGGAAATGACCGGAACGGTGGAACAGATTATTTTTCGAAACGAAAAAAACGGATACGCCGTTGTTGAAATCAATAACGGCGAAGAACTGATTACGGCGGTGGGGAATTTGCCGTTTGTCGGTGCCGGCGAAGAATTGCATGTCGTTGGAAACTGGATTACCAGCCAGAATTATGGGGAGCAGTTTCATGTGGAGGCGTTTGAGCGTTCCAAACCGGCCAATGAAGCGGCTATGCTGAAATATCTCTCCTCCGGCGCCGTAAAGGGGATCGGACCGTCTACGGCGAAAAAAATAGTGGAGCTTTTTGGCGGTACTGCGCTGGAGGTCATGGAAAACGAGCCGGAACGCCTTTGCTCCGTTCGGGGCATTACGAAGCCAAAGGCGGAAAAAATCTGTGAAGAGGTAAAAAGGCTCGGCGGAATCAGGCAGATGATGGTACAGCTCGGCGGATATGGAATTTCTCCCGAGGAGGCCGTGCGCGTCTGGAAATATTACGGCGCGCAGTCAGTAGACCGCGTCAGAGAAAATCCATACTGCCTCTGCGAGGACGGCGTGAGCATCGGTTTTGACCGGGCCGACCGGATTGCCGCGTCGCTGGAACGTCCTCAGGACGACATCTGCCGTGTTCGTGCTGGTATCCTTTACGTGATCAAACACAACATGGGAAACGGACATACCTGTTTACCTGCGGACAAGCTGACCTCGGCCGCAGCCCGCCTGCTGGGAGTGGAACAGAGCCTGACCCGCGACGTCCTTGAGGATTTAAAAGCGGATACATCCGTTGTTTCCTGTACTTTTCGGGACAGGGAATTTATTTTTCTTCCGAGTCTTTATCACTCTGAGGTTTATTCTGCGGAACGGATTAAAATGCTGCTCCGCTTTCCGGCTCCGTCGGTCACAGGAGTTGACGACAGGATTGCGGAGGTTGAAAGGGAATTTGGAATTCAGTACGCCGAAGGGCAAAAGCAGGCTGTGCGAGAGGCTTTGTCCAAAGGAATTCTGATTCTGACCGGCGGCCCGGGTACCGGAAAAACAACGACGCTGAACGCGATCATCCGTTTGCTGGAGCGCAGCGGTGAGAAGGTTTTGCTTGCGGCGCCGACCGGCAGGGCGGCGAAACGGATGTCGGAGCTGACAGGCAGGGAAGCCAAAACCATTCATCGGCTTTTACAGGTGGAGTGGGACGAAGAGGACAGGCCCGTCTTTGCCCGGAATGAAAAAAATCTGCTTGAGTGCGACGCGCTGGTCATCGATGAGCTTTCCATGGTTGACACCGCCCTTTTTGAAGCCCTTTTAAGGGCGCTTCCGCTTGGGCGCAGGCTGATTCTTGTCGGCGACAGCGACCAGCTTCCTTCCGTAGGGCCGGGGAATGTGATCGGAGATCTGATTGCTTCCGGGCTTCTGCCCGTCGTGCAGCTTCGGCAGGTTTTCCGGCAATCCATGCAGAGTCTGATTGTAAGAAACGCTCACCGGATTGTTTCCGGGGAAATGCCGGAACTCGACATCAGAAATGAAGACTTTTTCTTTTTGAAATGCGCTGTTCCGGCAAACATCGGCGCAACCATTGTTGATTTATGCAACCGCCGGCTTCCGGAAAGCTACGGCTTTTCTTCTCTGACAGAGATACAGGTACTTTCGCCGTCACGAAAAGGGGAGCTTGGAACAACGGAATTGAATAAAAAACTTCAGTTGGCAATCAATCCGCCGGACGGCCGAAAGACGGAAATCCGGATAAACGGTTCACTTTTTCGCGAGGGCGACAAAGTTATGCAGATTCGCAACGACTATAATCTGCCGTGGAACCGCTTGGACGGTTCGGTAGGAGAGGGAGTATTTAACGGCGACCTTGGTATTATTCAGTCGATAGACCGCCGAGCTTCTGTGATCACAGTGCGCATGGACGACCGAATTGTCGCTTACAAGTCTGAGACTGCGGCTGAACTGGAACTTGCCTATGCGATGACGGTACACAAAAGCCAGGGCAATGAATTTCCTGCGGTAGTCATTCCGATGTACCGGGGCGCGCCTCAGCTTGCTTACCGAAATCTGCTCTATACTGCGGTGACCCGAGCAAAGTCTCTGCTGATCCTTGTCGGTACGCCCGAAACGGTTCGTTCTATGGTTGAAAACAACCGCAAAACCAGACGGTACACGGGATTGGCCTATCTTTTAACCGGGGGCGGGGAGGATGAAATTTAAAAAAATAATTTTATTTTGCCTTGAACTGATCTTTCCGCCGCATTGTGTTTTCTGCGACAAAATCGTTGCGCCGGGAACAAAAGTTTGTCAGGGCTGCTCCAGTGCAATCAAGCCGGTCAGCGCGATGCGCTGCATGAATCTTTCCGGTGGCGGACAGAATATTCCATGTGCCGTCCTTTACTCCTACGAGGATCAGGTTCGTGATTCGATCATTCGTTTCAAGTTTTACGGAGAAAAAAGCAATGCGGAATTTTATGCGGATCAGCTTTCTGAATTGATTGGGAGCCGAATGAACGCATCTTCCTTTGATGTGGTGACGGCGGTTCCGATTTCCCGCGAACGAAAAAAAGGCCGCGGATATAATCAGTCCGAGCTGATTGCAAGAAAAATCGCTGAAAAACTGAATCTTCCTTATCGGGAATGCCTTGAGAAAATTCGCGATAATCCTGAACAGCATCTGCTTCCGCGCACGGAGCGAATGAAAAACGTCAAGGGGATTTACCGCGCCGACAAAGATTTGGCCGCCGGGAACAGCATATTACTGATAGACGATATTGTAACAACAGGCTCAACCCTTTGTGAATGCGCCGGGGTCCTTCTGGAAAGCGGAGCAGAAGCGGTTTCGTGTGCCGCAATCGCGCAGGTTGAAAGGTCCCCTTGTTGAAATTGAACGTATTTTATTTTATAATAAGCGAGTGAATTTAGTCCGCATTTGCTTTCAAATGTGTGTTTTTATAAGAAATGGATGTGATTATGTGCTGGGAACCGACCTTGCGATCGACCTTGGTACGTCTACGACAAAAATCTATCTTGACGGTAAGGGAATTGTTCTGAACGAGCCTTCCGCTGCGGCGGTTAATGTTGAAACAAGTGAGGTTGTTGCAACCGGAAAAGAAGCCTACACGATGATTGGGCGGACTTCTGATAAAATTAATGTCTGCCTGCCATTGGAGGGCGGAGTGATTTCAAATTTTGACCTGGCCCAGTACCTGATCGGAACATACTTAAAAAAGATCAATCAGAGCCGCGTTGTAATGCCGCGCGTCGTGGTCAGCGTCCCCTGCAAAATAACGGAAGTGGAAAAACGAGCGGTTGTCGATGCAATCAGTTCTTCCGGCGTGAGAAAAATCTGTCTGATCGAAGAGCCTGTGGCCGCGGCGCTGGGGGCGGGAGTGGACATTTCAGAGCCACACGGAACCCTTGTTGTCGACATCGGCGGCGGAACAACGGATATGGCGGTGCTTTCACTCAGCGGCATTGCGATTTCCCGCTCCGTCAAAGTGGCCGGCAATGCTTTCAATGAAGCGATTATCAAATACATCAGGAGAAAATACAACCTGATTATCGGGCGGCGCATGGCTGAAAACGCCAAGCTGGCAATCGGGTGTGTTTATCCCAGAAAAGATGTTTCAACATTTCGGGTGAAGGGCCGCAACGCGATGACCGGACTGCCGCAGTGGGCAGATATTACGAGTGACGAGATTCTGGAGGCTTTAATCGACAGCGTCATGCAGGTGATTCGCGTCATTCAGGAAATGCTGGAAAAGACCCCTCCGGAATTGGTCGGGGACGTCTATTCCGACGGGATGATTCTAACGGGCGGTTCCGCACAGCTGTTTGGCTTCGACAGTCTGATTTCCAAGAAGGCAAAAATGCCGGTGCATATTGCCGGCGATCCTCAGAACTGCGTCGCGGTGGGCGCCGGAAAGGCGATCCGCTTTATCGATGACATCGAGAATAAATCCTATGGAATTCTGAATCCGCTGAGCGCGGCTTACTAAGCTGAAGGGATCAAAAAACGCCGCTGCAATCATACAGCGGCGTTCAAAATTAATTTTATTTACTCATCATATAGTTTATAAACATCAACTCATCTTCTGGGTTTTCTACACTTAATTCCGCCGATACAGTCGAGTTTTTTGTTTTTTCAAGCAGAGCCCGCACGCCGTAGAGTTGACATAGCTTGCTTTTCAGATTCAGTTTGTTTCCATCATCCGTCACCAGATAAACATTTCCTTTGGACTGGTCCAGCAATTCAATTAATTTAATCACGTCGATATCATATAATTTCATATTTTATAACCTCCTGTCCTTATTACTTTATTTCATTATACGATGTCATTTTGAAAAAAACAATGCTTTTTCCGGTAATATCATTTTTGGCACGCGGAACAGAGGGATATTCCGATGCATCCCTGTAAAATTTACACATTGTTAATTAAATGTCGGTGCGGGGTAGAGTAAAATAAGATTGAACTTGTGGCGATTTCAATAGAAATAAGGATGATCTTTTTTGTTTGGTTATGTGAAACCGCAGAAATCGGAACTTCTTGTACGGGAACTTGAAGCGTATAACGGAATTTACTGCTCGCTTTGCAAGATTCTCGGTAAAAAATACGGGATTGCTGCAAGGCTCGCTTTGAATTATGACTGTACTTTTTACGCGCTTGTTTTAATTTCAGCTTCTTCCAATCCGATTCCAAAATTAGTAAAGGGAAGATGTGTGGTTAACCCGCTCAAGCAATGCGCATTCTGCGAAAAAGCCGGGCTGGAATTTGAACAGGCTTCTGCTCTTACGATAATATTATTGTATCATAAGCTGAAAGACGATATTTTTGATTCGAAAGGTTTCAAAAAGTATCTGCGCATTTTTGTTCTGCCGATTGTCAGACATGCCTATCGCAAGGCGGCAGCCGATTATCCGGGACTTGGTGAAATTATATCGGAGGCAATGGACCGGCAGCGTGAGATTGAACATAGGGATTCGCCCGGACTGGATTCCTGTGCGGAACCGACGGCACGGATGATGGAACGCGTTATGGAGTTCTCGTCAGGGGAAGATCCGTCCACGCCGAAATCACGCGTTTTGAATCGGTTCGGCTATTATATTGGCCGCTGGATTTACTTTATGGACGCAGCGGACGACCTGAGCGACGATCTCAAAGAAGGCACGTTTAACCCGCTTGCGATCCGGTTTCATCTGAATGGCGAAAGCGATCCCGAGAATATCCGAAAAGCGAGGGCTTATGCAAATGAGGTTTTAAACCAGACGCTGTCGCAGCTTGGCGCAGCTTACAATTTGATGGAAATGAATTCAATGGGTTCTATTGTCCGGAATGTCGTTTTTCTGGGCCTGCCGCAGATGCAGAAGGAACTGTTGTTTAAAAAGGAGAAAACGAATGCCTGATCCTTACAGAGTTCTTGGAGTATCGCCGAACGCAACGGATGACGAAATAAAAAGCGCCTACCGGGAACTTGCGAAAAAATATCATCCGGATAATTATGCGGACAGTCCGCTGGCCGATCTTGCCGGAGAAAAAATGAAAGAAATCAACGAGGCATACGACCAGATTATCAAAGAACGCAGGCAGCGAAAAAACGGCGGTCAAAGCGGATACGCGGGGTACTCAGGAACTGAAGGCTATTCAGGCCGGAGTACGGGATTTTATGACGTACGCAACCTGATTAATTCCGGAAGAATCGCGGATGCCGAACAGATTCTGGACGGAGTTCCGTTGGAAAGCCGGAATGCAGAATGGTTCTTTTTGAAGGGCACCGTTCTTTACAGACGCGGATGGCTGGATGAAGCCTATAACGATTTTGCAAACGCCTGCCGGATGGATCCTTCCAACGCAGAGTACCGTGCGGCTTTTAACCAGGTAACGAATCAGCGTAACGGCATGTTCGGCGGATACAATCCCAATGTCCCGCAATACGGAGGGGTTGGCGGTTGCGATCTGTGCACATCTCTGTGCCTTGCGAACCTTTGCTGTAACTGCTTTGGCGGAAGCGTTTACCCTTGCTGCTGATCCATTCGTTTTTTTTGGAGGAAGATTGAGTTGAACCACAGTCTACGACTGGCTTTTTGCTCTGTGGTAGCTGCACTCGGCACCGCGGTGATGATTCTGACCGGAATGATCCCGGTTGGAACCTATGCGCTTCCTGCTTTTGCGGGGATACTGATGATTTCCGTTGTGGCTGAAGCCGGAACCGGCTGGGCTTTCAGCGTCTATACGGTGCAGTCCATTCTTTCCGTGCTTCTTGCTGCGGATAAGGAGGCCGTCTTATTTTTTGTCTTGTTTTTCGGGTATTATCCGATTC
Organism: Caproicibacter sp.; assembly: GCF_046707225.1. Taxonomy (NCBI): domain Bacteria; kingdom Bacillati; phylum Bacillota; class Clostridia; order Eubacteriales; family Acutalibacteraceae; genus Caproicibacter; species Caproicibacter sp. The sequence goes on from NZ_JBJKOP010000029.1 coordinate 180,691, forward strand.
TCAAGTCTTTATTGGAAAATCATTTACGCAGGATAGAGTTCCAGACGGCCGTGAAATTGATTGTATTCAATGCTGCCGCCGTACTGGATTTTTGTCTGTCGGTTGCTTTTCTGAGCGTACCCAAAGAGAGCTTTTCGATTTTCGGCTATTATCTTCCTTGGCTGTTCCTGGTTGCCGGAAACGTAGTTTTCCTGATTTATGATTACGCCGTTTCGCTCCTGGTAATCACATACTTCAGCAGGATACATCCAATGATAAAAAAACTGTTCCGGTCAAAATAGGCTTACCTTGTCCTTCCTGCGGAAGTTTTACTTGATTTTTAACGACTGCGGAATTAAAATAAGGATTGGACCGGAAATCAATATCCGGCCACTCTTTTTGATGAAAAAAGAGTCCCCCGGCTCAAAATGCTCTGGGCGGGCCGTCCGGGACAAATGCAGAGAAAAGGCGGAGTTGGAATGGATAATTTACTTGCGGTAAGAATTCAGAACAAGGTTGACAGTTTTTCAAAAGGTCAAAAGCGTATCGCAGCATATATAGAAGAACATTATGATAAAGTCGCGTTTATGACGGCCTCCAAGCTGGGAGCCACCGTGGGGGTCAGTGAATCGACGGTTGTGCGTTTTGCCACCCAGATCGGCTATGCGGGATATCCGCAGCTTCAGCAGGCGATACAGGAAATGATCCGGAATAAGCTGACCTCCTTTCAGCGTATGGAGGTTACGACGGAACGGATAGGAAATTCAGATGTTCTTGATTTTGTATTTAATCAGGATATCGACGTAATACGCCGTACGATGGAGGAAACAAATCACGACAGCTTTTACAAAGCCGTAGATTCCATTGTGGCGTCCAGAAAGATCTATATCCTGGCGGCACGAAGCGCGTTGGCGCTTGGGACTTTTCTTTCTTATTACCTGAACCTGTTGTTCGAAAATGTTCTGTTGGTTCAGGCTACGAGCGAAGGCGAAATTTTTGAGCAGATGATCCGGGTTGATGAAAGCGACACAGTCATTGGGATCAGCTTTCCGCGTTATTCCAGAAAAATCGCGAAAGCGATGAATTTTGCGCATGACAGGGGTGCCAAAGTGATAGGGATTACAGACAGTTCCCTTTCGCCGGTTGCTCAGGCGTCCGACTGTGTATTGCTTGCCAGAAGCGAAATTGCTTCCATTGTGGATTCGCTCTGTGCGCCGCTCAGCCTGATCAATGCGCTGATTGTCGCGACTTCCCTGAAAAAGTCTGAAGAGTCTAAAAAAATCTTTCAGAATCTCGAAGATATCTGGGACGCTTACGGCGTTTATGAAAAGGTGGATGACAGCTCGAATTGAAGTTTGATGTTTTAGTAATCGGCGCGGGAGCCGCAGGGATGATGGCGGCGGGGACAGCAGCCCAGAGGGGCCTAAGGGTCTGCCTGCTGGAAAAAAATCAGAAACCGGGCAGAAAGATCGGAATTACCGGCAAGGGAAGATGTAATCTCACGAATCATTGCAGCGTGCCGGAGTTCATCGCTTCCGTACCGACAAACGGCCGCTTTTTATACGGCGCGGCTTCTCGGTTTTCTCCGTATGATACCATGAGCTTTTTTGAAAATTTGGGCGTGCCGCTCAAAACTGAGCGCGGGAACCGGGTTTTTCCCCAGTCCGACAAAGCTGCCGATGTCGTCGGGGCATTGGAGCGGTTTGTCAAAGCATCGGGCGCTCAAATGATAAACAGAGAAGCAAAACAGCTTTTGATTTCAGACGGCCGTATTCAGGGAGTAAGCCTGAAGGACGGCAGCCAAATTTCTGCGCAGAGTGTGGTAGTTTGCTGCGGCGGAAAATCATATCCCGCAACCGGTTCAACAGGGGACGGGTATCTTTTTGCAAGGCAAGCGGGACATACCGTGACGCGGCTTCGGCCTTCACTGGTTCCGCTTGTTGTTCAGGGCACGGATTGCAAAGAAATGATGGGGCTGTCTCTAAAAAATATTTCAATCAGCGTTAAAGATCTGAAATCCGGCAAAATCATCTATGAAGATTTCGGCGAACTGCTGTTTACCCATTTCGGGCTTTCCGGCCCTGTTATCCTCAGTGCCAGCGCTCATCTTCGCGATATGTCGCCGGGCCGTTACCGTATTGCGATCGATTTAAAGCCCGCTCTCAGTCCGGAGAAGCTGGATGCCCGCCTGGTTCGGGAGTTCAGAGAAAATCAGAACCGGGATTTTGAAAATTCACTTTCCTCTTTATTGCCAAGAGCGATGATCCCCGTGGCGGTTCGCAGGTCCGGGATAGAACCTCACATCAAATGTAATCTGATTACCAGGGAAATACGCCATGATTTTGCTTTCCTGCTGAAATCCTTTTCATTTTCGATCGACGCTTTTCGTCCGATTGAAGAGGCTGTGGTCACATCGGGAGGGGTTTCTGTTCGGGAGGTTGACCCGAAGACGATGCAGTCCAAGCTGATAAAGGGCTTGTATTTTGCAGGCGAAGTTTTGGATGTGGACGCCTATACCGGCGGATACAATCTGCAGATTGCGTTTTCTACCGGCCGGCTGGCCGGAAATTCCGTACCAGTTAGGGGGATCATAGATGATTGCTGTTGCGATTGACGGACCGGCCGGGGCGGGGAAGAGTACGGTAGCCAGGCGGGCGGCTAAAATTCTTGGATTTGTTTACGTTGATACGGGAGCTTTGTACCGTGCGATTGGTCTATACATGATTAATCACGGGATAGCGCCGGTCAATCGGGAAGCCGTTTGCGCCGCGCTTTCAAACGTGTCTGTTTCCCTTGATTTTCAGGATGGAGAGCAGAAAGTGTTTCTTTGCGGCAGCGACGTAACGCCGGAAATCCGTGCTGAAGAGGTTTCCAACGCCGCTTCTGCGGTTTCAGCGATCCCGGAGGTACGGCAATTTTTATTTTCCATGCAAAGGGCTCTTGCCGCCGAGCGAAATGTCGTAATGGACGGCCGCGATATCGGCACAGTGGTTCTTCCGAGTGCTCAGGTCAAAATATTTCTTACCGCTTCACCGGAAGAACGGGCGCAAAGAAGATACAGAGAATTGCTGCAAAAAGGTAAAAAGGCGGAATACTCCGAGGTTTTAAAGGATATGATTCAGCGTGACTATCAGGATTCACACCGCGAGGTTGCTCCGCTGATTCCCGCGAAAGATTCCGTGCAGATTGACACAACCGGGAATACATTGGAGCAGTCGGTCAATCGGGTCGTCGATGTGATACGCTCCGGCTTGAAAATCTGAATGAAAATTGGTGAAAGAATGAAACGGACTCCTCTTTATTCTTTTTTAAGAATCTTTATGCCTTGGTTTTTTCGCAGTTTAATGCCGATTCGGATTCGAAACGCGGAAAATTTGCCGAAAGACGGAAAGGCGATTCTTTGCTGCAACCATATGAGCATGACGGACCCACTTCGGCTCGCCTACAGTCAAAAACGCCAGATCTATTTTATGGCGAAAGAAGAATTATTTCATATTAAATTGCTTGCACCGATCATCAAATCATTGGGAGCTTTTCCCGTTTCAAGGGGAAAAGGAGATAAAACGGCAATTTATACGGCCAGGGATATTCTGGACACCGACCGGATTCTGGGGATCTTTATCGAGGGAACCCGTACGAGGGACGGAAATTTTCTGCACCCGAAATCCGGTGCGGTCATGCTGGCGCACAGTTGCCATGCTCCGGTTGTTCCGTGCTGCATTACACCTAAAAAAGGCAGAATGCCAAGGCTGTTTCATTCATGCTATGTTTCATATGGGGCCCCTATTTCAGAGGAAGAGCTTGGAATCATAAACGGTACTCCGTCGGAATTACGGAATGCAAGCAAGCTGGTTATGGCCAGAATTGCGGAACTGAGGGAGGCGGATCTCGGGAAATCCGGAGGATGAAAATGAATCGGTTTTCCGGGGTGATATCATGAAAATTAAAGTGGCAAAATCCGCCGGGTTTTGTTTCGGCGTGGACCGTGCAGTACAAACGGTGTGCAGACTGCTTGATGAGGGGATGCAGGTTTGCACTCTGGGCCCGATCATTCATAATCCACAAACACTGAGCCGGTTTGAGCAGCGCGGAGTAAAAATCGTGAATTCGCCTGCGGAAGTCCCGGAAGGCGCAACTCTGGTGGTTCGTTCCCATGGAGTTTCCGGTGACACTCTGGATGAAATTGCAAAACGTGGAATTGAGTGCTGCAATGCCACTTGCCCTTTCGTGCAAAAAATTCAAAATATTGTGGCTTATGCGTCAAATGAGGGGAAAACTGTTCTTGTTGCCGGAGATGCGGAACACCCGGAGATCAAAGGGATCATAGGTCATTGCAGCGGCCGCTGCCTGGTTTTTAAAAATGCCGACGAGCTGAGAGAAATCATTGACCGGGAAACCGTAAGGCCCGAAGAGCCCGTTTGTGTAGTATCGCAGACAACTTTCAGTGTGAATGAATGGGAAAATTGTTTGGAAATCATCAAAAGGGTATATACAAATGCCGCAGTTTTTGATACAATATGTAATGCAACTGCGATACGCCAGTCTGAAGCGGCTGAACTGTCGCGGCAGTGCGACGCAATGATTATTATAGGCGGCAAACAGAGTTCCAATACCGCCAAGCTTTTTGAATTGTGCAAAAAGAACTGCGCCGCCTATCTTGTCGAATCTGCGGACGAGCTTCCGCTGCCGGCCCTGAGTCGGGCTGGATGCATTGGCATTACTGCGGGCGCGTCGACGCCGGCAAGCATTATAAAGGAGGTACTTGATACCATGTCAGAAATCAACCAGGGTGCCGGTCCCAAAGAAAATAATACCGAGGGAAGCTTTGAGGAAATGCTCGAAGAGTCTCTCAAAAGTTTAAATACAGATGAGAAGGTTCACGGTGTCGTTGTCGGAGTAACGCCAAGCGAAGTTCTGGTAGACGTAGGCAGAAAACAGGCCGGATATATTCCCGCTTCCGAACTTTCGGCTGATCCGAATGTAAAACCTGAAGATCTGGTGAAAATCGGAGATGAGTTGGATCTTCTCATTATGCGTACAAACGATCAGGAAGGAACGATCATGCTTTCCAAAAAGCGCCTGGATGCCACAAAGGGTTGGGAGAAGATCGATGCGGCGGAAGAGGATCAGTCTGTTTTGGATGGCGTTGTCACTGAGATTATCAAGGGCGGTTTAATTGCCGTTACAAACGGAGTGCGCGTTTTCATTCCCGCGTCTCAGGCAACGGCGTCCCGTACGGATCCGATTGAGGCTCTTTTGAAAAAAGAAGTTAAGTTCCGCATTATCGAAGTAAACCGCAGCCGTAAGCGTGCCGTCGGGTCCATTCGTTCTGTTTTGAAAGATGAACGCAAGGCTCAGGCCGATAAATTCTGGGAAACCGCTGAAGTGGGAAAAGAATATAACGGCGTTGTTAAATCCCTGACTTCTTATGGTGCTTTTGTCGATTTGGGCGGCATCGACGGAATGATTCACATTTCCGAACTTTCCTGGTCCAGAATTAAACATCCTTCCGAAGTAGTGAATGTTGGCGACAATGTAACGGTTTATATTAAGGGTTTGGATCAGGAGAAGGGCAAAATCTCTCTCGGCTATAAAAAGCCGGAGGATAATCCGTGGGAAATCCTGAAAAACGAATATCCGGTCGGAAGTGTGGCTGAGGTAAAAGTAGTCGGTATGACGACGTTCGGCGCGTTTGCTCAGGTTATTCCTGGGATCGACGGCTTGATTCATATCTCTCAGATCGCCGATCACCGGATCGAAAAGCCGCAGGATGTTCTGAAGATCAATGATATGGTGAAGGTTAAGATTACGGATATTGATTTTGACAAGCATCGCGTCAGTCTTTCCATCCGCGCTCTGTTGGAGCCGGAAGAGGAGTCTGAAAAGCCCGCGGAACCCGCCGGGGATGAAACGGCTGAATAATCAAACGATTCAACAATAATAACGGGCACAAAGATTCGCAAGTATCTTTGTGCCCGTTTCATTCACATAATAATTCCTCCTTGTATATTATGCAGTAATATACTTTGGGAGGTGCGTCCCATGAGGCGGAGAAGACGGAGCCAGATGCCCGCCAGAGGAAGACTCATTCTTTTTCTGTTTGTTTTTTTGGCGTTCATACTGATTTTCAATAGCCAGATCAGGCCGGTCATAGAGTCTATTACGGCAAACGAGGCGAAAATCAAGTCCGTGAACACGATTAACAATGCGGTAATGGAAGAGCTGAATCGGGACAACATATCTTATGACGACCTGATTACGGTTCAGCGCGGCAGCGACGGTCAGGTTTTGGCCATTACGACCAATATGGTGAAAATGAATGAGCTCAAGGCGAAAATCATAGAGAATATTCAGGATAAGTTAAACAATGATACATATTCTACCGTATGGGTCCCATTGGGTACTTTATTCGGCGGCGACTTTTTTCACGGAAAAGGTCCCAAAATTGCGCTGAAGGCGTCGCTTTCCGGCAACGTGACGGCCGAATTCAACAGCGAACTGACTTCGGCGGGAATCAATCAGACAAAGCATCAGATTTATCTGGACATCAATACGAGTATCTATTCCTTCTTGCCCGGATTTGATGCGACAACAGATGTCAAAACAAATATTCTGGTTGCGGAAACGGTCGTCGTTGGCTCTGTGCCGCAGGTGGTTGCAAATTGGGACTGAAATTCGCAGGAGGCGGAAAGCTTTGGAACTAGAAGAAGCAAGACAATTATGGCATCGGCTTTCGGAGCAGATCCGTTACCATAACCAAAAATATTATGTCGAGGATTCACCTGAAATCGACGATTTTGAGTACGATGAGCTTTACAGACGCTTGGAACAGATCGAGGGGCAGTTTCCGGAGCTTGTCACGCCGGATTCTCCGACCCAGAAGGTAGGGGGAGAGGCTCTGAATAAATTTTCCCCCGTGGTTCATGCGGTTCCGATGGAAAGCCTTCATGATTCCTTTTCCGATCAAGAGATGAAAGACTTTGACCGCCGTGTACGCGCGGCAGTGGGAAAACCAACCTATATCGTGGAACCGAAATTCGACGGGCTTTCAGTTTCCGCTGAGTACCGGGACGGCGTCTTTGTCAGGGGTTCCACCCGGGGAGACGGCGCGGTGGGCGAAGACATTACCGAAAACCTCCGGACGATTCGAAGTCTTCCGAAAAAGCTAACGCGGCCGATTCCGTTCTTGGAAGTGCGGGGTGAGGTCTACATGTCTCATCACAGCTTCTTTAAACTTGCGGCGATTCAGGAGCTTGAAGGAGAAAAACCGTTTAAAAATCCGCGTAATGCCGCGGCCGGTTCCCTGAGACAGAAAAATGCCAGGATCACTGCCGCCCGCGAACTCGATATTTTTGTATTCAATGTGCAGCAGGTCGCGGGGACCGAATTGCACAGTCATAAAGAATCGCTGGATTTCTTGAAGGATTTGGGATTCGCGGTTCCTCCGTTTTATCGCACCTGCAATACTGTTGAGGAAGTCCTTGAAGAGGTAGGACGGATTGGGGAATTACGCGGGACTCTTGATTATTCCATTGACGGCGCGGTTGTAAAGGTCGATTCCTTTTCACAAAGACAAGTGCTCGGCAGCACGGCAAAATTCCCCAGGTGGGCGGAAGCGTTTAAATATCCTCCGGAAGAAAAACAGACAAAACTCCTAAGAATAGAGGTTAATGTCGGCCGGACCGGCGCGCTGACGCCGATCGGGATCTTTGAGCCCGTTGAACTTGCGGGTACGACGGTCAGCCGTGCGACGCTCCATAATCAGGACTTTATTGAGGAAAAGGGAATTCGTGTCGGTGACACGGTCGTGATGAGAAAGGCGGGAGAGATCATTCCGGAAGTGGTCGGCGTGGTCTGCCATGAGGAAGATTCTCTGCCCTTTACGATGCCGGAGGTTTGCCCGTCCTGCGGCGCGCCGGTGGTGCGGGAAAAAGGGGAAGCCGCCACTCGCTGTACGAATCCGGAATGCCCTGCCCAACTGCTCCGGCACCTGATTCATTTTTGCAGCCGTGACGCAATGGACATAGACGGGATGGGACCGGCCGTCATTGAGCAGCTTGTTGAAAAACATCTTCTGTCGTCCCCGGCCGATCTGTATTTTTTAAAGAAGGAACAAATCCTTGAACTGGAACGAAAGGGCGAAAAATCCGCTGATAATCTGATTGCCGCAATTGACCGTTCCAAAACGAACGATCTTTATCGTCTGATTTTTGCCCTGGGAATTCCTCACGTCGGACAAAAAGCGGCAAAGCTTCTGTCCGCCCGTTTCCGGACCATCAACGGAATTTTTCAGGCGGCAGAAGACGATCTTGCCTCGGTGGAAGGTATAGGCGGCATTATTGCTCAGAGTGTGCATCAATTTTTCAGCTTGTCCAATACGGCGCATTTGATTGGCCGCTTAAAAGACGCCGGAGTTAACATGTCTTGTTTGACCGACGTTTCGGACAGCCGTTTTCAGGGAAAGACATTTGTGCTGACCGGAACGCTGCCAAACCTGTCCAGAGCACAGGCAACGGAGCTGATCGAAAAGCACGGGGGAAAGGTCAGCGGCAGTGTATCTAAGAAAACGGATTATGTTTTGGCCGGCGACGACGCCGGCAGTAAACTGACAAAAGCCAATCAGCTTGGTGTTGCCGTAATTTCGGAGCACGAGCTCGAAGAGATGCTTGGCGAAAACTCCTGACTTCGAAAATAACGGAACATCGAATTTGAAACGGGGGATTTGTCATGAAAGATACACTTTCGAATCAAAATACAACTGCGGATTTTAATACATTCGGTGGGGAACTGATTTCACTTCGCTGTTCGGGCTTGGAATATTTATGGCAGGGAGACAAAACTTACTGGAGCGGGCAGGCACCGGTTCTTTTTCCAATCGTGGGCAGTCTTCGAAATAAACAGGCTGTAACGGCTTCCCGTCAGATCTGCCGGATGGAGCGGCATGGCGTTGCGCGCAAAAGGGAATTTGTGCTGAAGGACAAAAGCAGGGATTCTATTACGTTTGCTTTGCGTTCCGATTTGGAAACAAAAGAACGGTTTCCTTACGATTTTGAATTGGAGATTCAGTATCTTCTGCTTGGTAAAAGCCTGACGACCCTGTACACCGTTTACAATCCGGGCAATTCCGATTTGCCGTTTCAGATTGGAGGACATCCGGGCTTTCGCTGTCCGCTGGCCGCCGGGGAGCTTTTCGAGGACTATATTGTCGAGTTCGAATATCCGGAGACTGCGGACTGCCCGTCACCCGACTCACAAACCGGGCTTGTCGATTTAAGCCGGCGCCGAACAATCTTAAATAAAGAGTCGGTTCTGAAGTTAAATCATCATTTGTTTGAAAACGACGCGCTGATTTTCGATTCCCTGCGTTCCGGAGCGGTAAAGCTGTATAGCCCGAAGACCGGCCGCGGGATTCAAATGGAATTTCACGATTTCAAATATTTTCTGATTTGGTCCAGTTCAAACGGCGGTCCTTTTGTAGCACTGGAACCCTGGAGCGGGCTGCCTACCTGTACGGATGAGGGAGATTCGTTTGAAAAGAAAAGAGGAATGACTCTTCTTCCGCCGGGACAAAGTAAGTCGTTTCACTACACAATAGAAATAATTGGCTCCTAAAATAGAATCTCCGGTTCCTAACAGGGGCCGGAGATTTTTTCGGCCTATGCCGGGTTTGGCCAGGAGGCTTATTTTTTTTTGTTCTAACCTCACCGTTTTGTCCATATCTATTGGATGAAGGGAGAGGACAAGGTAATGATCGAAGAAAGGGACGAGCGGTTTGACACCGCTTCCAAATGTATCTGTGAACGAATTAGTACGGCTCTTTTCAATTTGCCAGCCGATGTCAAGAAACACACACAGGAAATTCGGCTACGCGTGAACCGTCCGGTTTGTATCTGCTGCGCGGAGGGCACCTATTTTCTTGGCCCCGGAGGGCGCCTTGCGTGCCGTGTGGTTACGGGCTTGGTAGTCGCGGAGCGCAGGGATTTGGAAGAGAGCTTTCGAAATCTGTGCAGCTATTCCATCTACAGCCATGAAAACGAGATTAAAAACGGTTATATCACCCTGAGCGGGGGACATAGGGCGGGCATCTGCGGCACGGCGGTTTTACAGTCTGCGGTCGTCGGTTCCGTGCGCGAAATCTCTTCCATCAACTTAAGAATCTCGCGCGAAATCCGGGGCGCCGCCGATTTACTGCTGGATCAGCTTGGGAATCGCCTGCAGGAAGGACTTTTGCTTGCGGGAGCTCCCTCCAGCGGAAAAACAACAATCCTCCGCGACCTTGCAAGGCAGTTGTCCGGCGGTTCCCGCGGAAACCTGAAGAAGGTTGCCGTCGTTGACGAACGCGGAGAAATCGCCGGGACCTATATGGGCGTTCCGCAGAATGATCTGGGGTGCTGCTGCGATGTGCTGGACGGATACCCCAAAGCCGATGGAATTTTGCTTGCCGTGCGAACCTTATCGCCGGAAATTATCATCTGTGATGAAATCGGATCTGAAAGTGAAGTAACCGCGGTGGAGCAGGGGCTAAATACCGGCGTCACGATGATTGCAAGCATTCATGCCGGGTCCGTTCAGGAACTGATGCGGCGCGTGCAGACGCAAAAACTGCTGAGAACGGGAGCGTTTGCCTCTGTCGCTCTTTTGGATGCGAAGAACGGGCCCGGAAAAATTGCAGGAATTTATAAAGCGGGTGATTTGCTTGCTGAAGCTGGTGGGGGCGCTTCTGCTGATTATGGCGGGAACTCTCTGGGGCTTTATGGAATCGCGTAAGCTTTCCGTAAGAGTAGAAAGCCTGGAATCGTTTCTGCGGTTCCTTTCCGCCGCAAAAACGGAGGTTCGTTATTCCGCAGTTCCTGTCGTTCAGGTCTTAAAAAGGCATGGAACAGATTTTCGTTTTATGCGGGAGTGTGCGAAACAATCCGACGGCGGAAAGGGGTTTGCCGCAGCATGGAATTCCGCCGTGGTATGCTTTTCAAAATACGACGGATTTACCGCACGGGACAGGGAAATGCTGCTCTCTTTCGGAGAGGATTTCGGAGCCAGCGATACGGATGGCCAGATTTCACACCTGGAACTGTTTTCCGGGTTATTCGGGGCAAATCTGAAATCGGCTCGGGAAGACCGGAACAGGAAATCAAAATTATATCTGATGCTCGGCATATTCGCCGGCTTATCCTCGGCGCTGCTGCTGTGCTGAAAACGGAGGAAGAAAAATGGATGTGGATTTGATTTTTAAAATCGCCGCAATCGGTATCATTGTCGCGGTTTTAAATCAGCTGCTGGAGCGTTCCGGCCGTCAGGAGCAGGCCATGATGACCACCCTGGCGGGGCTGATCGTTGTTCTGATGATGATTATCCAGCAGATCAGCACATTGTTTAAGACGATCAAATCCATATTCAGTTTATAACATGAATATCGTTGGAATTGCGGGAATCGCCGTTTGCGCGGCGGTAATTGCCGCCATGCTGCGCCGGTATCATCAGGAGTACGCCGCTTTACTGAGCATTGCGGCGGGAGTTGTGATTCTGCTCGAAATTTTTGCAAGCGTCGCTCCCGCCATGCATCAGATTCAAACATTGTTTTCCGCAACGGGCTTGACCACGGACTATATCCTGATCTTGCTGAAAACGCTCGGAATCAGCTTCCTGGCACAGTTTGCGGCAGACTCCTGCCGGGACGCGGGGGAAAACGCGCTGGCCTCTAAAATGGAACTTGCCGGAAAAATTTCTATCGTGATTCTGTCTCTGCCTCTGTTTGAAAAAATTGCGGAGACAGCGGTGAATCTGATCGGTGGGTGAAGAATGAAAAAAGCAGTCTGCCTGATCATTGCGGTAGCCGCCGCAATTTTATTTTCACATCCGATATTCGCGGCGGCGACGGAATCCGGGTTGCCTCAGCTGACGGATAAATTTTATGAGGACCAGCTGAAGCAGAGCGGAGCGGATGAGCTGCCGGACAGCTTGTCTCCGGAAACGAAAAAAATATTGAGCGATCTCGGGGTGGAAGGAACGGACTGGAAGACCATCACCTCTATTTCACCTCAGAATTACTTTCAGAAAATCTTAAGCGTATTTACAGGACAGGCTAAAAATCCATTGAAAATACTATGCGGCGTGCTTGCCGTGATTTTGCTCTGTGCACTTTTGAACGGGATGAAGCTGTCCTTCGGAGAAAAACCGATGGGCGGGGTAATCGGAATGGTCGGGACGCTTTGCATTTGTACGATTGTGGTTGTCCCGATTGTATCCTGTATTCATGACGCCGCGGATGTGCTGAACGCCGCCTCCGGATTTCTGCTGGCCTGCATCCCGGTTCTTACCGGAATCATGATCGCGGCGGGGCAGCCGGTTTCCGCCGGATCGTACCACATTCTGATGCTCGCAGCCGGAAATGCGATCTCTATCCTGTCATCGACCTTTTTTATTCCGATGCTGAATATATTTTTGGCGCTGTCAATTGTATCGGCCGTTTCACCCGGCATTAATCTGAGCGGGCTGTGCGCGGCGCTCAATAAAATGGTCAAATGGATCATGGGGCTGTGCATGACGCTGTTCACCAGCCTGATCACCATGCACTCCATTGTTGCTTCGTCGTTGGACAACACGAGTTCGAAAGCCGCAAAGTTTGTTGTCAGCAGTTTTGTCCCGGTGGTCGGCAATGCGCTTGGAGAGGCATTGCAGACCGTAACAGGCTGTGTCAAATTACTGAAATCAGGCGTCAGTGCATTTGGGCTTCTTGCCGGGATCTTTATCTTTCTGCCGATTATCGCGGAATGTATTGTCTGGATACTGACCCTGAATCTGTGTGCGGGCATCGGGCAGATTTTCGATCTAAACGATATTTCCTCGCTGCTGAAAGCATCCTCGGACGTTGTATCAACAATGCTGGCGGTTCTGCTTTGCAGTATGATGATTCTGATTATCTCAACAGTCATTATGATTGTTGTCGGGGGCGTGAAATGAACGGGGTCAGGGAATGGGCGACGGTGATCTGCCTTGCCGCTCTGTCCGCCGCCATGCTGCAGAGCCTTGTCCCAAACGGTTCCATGGAACGGATGGCGAGGTTTGTCATCGGTGCTTTTATCATTTGTGCCCTTGTTGCTCCAATCTCCAAGGCTGTTCCGCAGATACGGGCCGGACTGGAAACGGAAAATCATCCGGCAAAAGAAAACGAACGGTTGAACTCCACAGTGGACCGGCAGTTTGAGGACGCCGCGCAGCAGAGCATTACCGGACTGGTTCACTCGGAATTAAAGAGAATGGGGATAAACTGTAAAAATGTTCAGGTGATTATGGATACGGATGAAAACGGCAGCATATCAATTAATAAAGTCGTTGTGACTGTTGATGGGGAAGCAGCATCTGGACGCGCCGGTGTGTCGTCCGCGCTGGAAAAGACGCTGGGAATCAAAACGGAGGTCGTTTCCAATGAAGGGTGACGAAAAAGAGGGAAAAGCCCGGGGAACCGGTCTTTTGGACCTTTTGGCAGAAAATGAAAATTACCGTAAAATTATTCTTGGCGCCGGTCTGGTTGGAATTGCGCTCATTTTTCTTTCCGGGTTTCTGACAAACAGCGGGAAAACGCAGCAAACAGCGGCTTCACCATCAAAAACTTATACGGCGGAGGAATACGAAACACATCTTGAAAACGAACTGACGGAGCTGATTACTAAAATTCAGGGGGTCGGCAGCGCGAGCGTCATGGTGACCCTGGAACAGACCAAGCAGTCGGTTTACGCAAAGGAAGAAAAGGCCAGTGGCCAGACGACGAAGGACCAGTCGGACGGCACGACCAGAAATGAAGAGGATCAAAGCAACGAGACAAATTACATTCTGGTGAAAGGCGCCGACGGTTCCGAACAGGCGCTTTCGGTCACCGAGATCCAGCCGGTTGTCAAGGGCGTCGTTGTGGTCTGCGAGGGCGGCGGAAATCCGGTGGTACAGCAGAGCGTCATCGACGCCGTCACGACGGCTCTCGATATCTCTTCCGTACGGGTGTGCGTCATAAAAGCAAAATAAAGAAAACAGGGGGAATTCGATTATGACAATGGGCAAACGGCAGCTCGTTCTTGCGTCTTTGGTTGTTGCGCTGGGGGCGGCCGTCTATCTGAACTGGGCGCTGATGGGGAATACGCAGCTTTCCGCGACGAATGCCGTCACGTCCGGACGGGAGCTGGGTGAAACTCTGCTGGTCAACGCGTCCGGAAATGAAAGTGGCGCAAATTCCGGCGAAAATTCTTCGGCGGTCGATACCAGCGCGAGCGTCGCGGGAGACGACTATTTTGCATCTGCGAGACTTACGCGGGAAAAGGCCCGGGACGAATCCGTTGAAATGCTGCAAAAGGTTGTAAGCGGTTCCGGCGAAACAGACGCGGCAAAGCAAACGGCTGTGTCGCAGGCAAACACGATTGCCCAGAACATCGTGAAGGAAGCTGAGATCGAAAATCTGATTAAGGCGAAAGGTTTTAACGACTGCGTCGTATTCCTGCAGAACGATGAATGCAGCGTCGTTGTTAAGACCAAGACCAATACGCAGAACGACGCGATCGTGATCCGGGACATTGTTGCCGATCAGGCCGGGATTTCCTATGATAAAATCAAGATTGTTGAATGCGAATAGTTGTGTTCACAGGCAAATGTGGTATAATAATTCCCGTGGATGATACGGTGAACGGGTTGAACCCTCCACAATGTGGAGGGTTTTTTCATCGAAACTATAAACTCACGGGGGAAATCAATGAAAAGACGCGAAGCGCGCGAGCAGGCTTTTGCTCTGATTTTTGCAAGGAGCATCAACCATGAAAACATAGACGACGTCGTAACCGCCGCAAACGAGGCCAATGACTTTCCAATCGACGATTTTGCAGAAACGGTCGCGGCAAACGTGCAGACAAATGAATCGACGCTGGATGAAACAATCGAAAGTTTTACCCGCGGGTGGAAAGTCAGCCGCCTTTCAAAGGTGTCCCTCTCCATTCTGCGCCTGGCAGTATATGAGATATTATATGAAAAAGATATTCCAATCAGTGTATCCATCAACGAGGCGGTCGAACTTGCCAAGAAATATGGAACCGCCGAAGACGCTCCGTTTGTAAACGGAGTCCTGGGTTCGCTGGCAAAGACACAGGAAGCGGAACATGCCTAGCGTATTGGGAATCGATACCAGTAACTATACGACCTCCGCGGCTCTCTGGAATGACGGAGTAGTCCGCCAGAACAAAATGCTGCTGCCGGTGAAGAAAGGGGAACTGGGCCTTCGCCAGAGCGACGCCGTTTTCCATCATGTGGTCCAGCTGCCACAGGTGCTCTCCGCGCTTCCTCTTGCTGATTCGGAAATCGAGGCGGTTGGAGCATCCGACCGGCCAAGAAGCATGGAGAGTTCCTATATGCCATGCTTCCTTGCCGGCCTTGGATCTGCGAAAGCAATTTCCCAGGTCTGCCGGTCGCCGCTGCATTTGTTTTCCCATCAGCAGGGGCATATAGCCGCGGCACTGTATTCTGCGGGTAAAGTCGATCTTCTTAAGACGCGGTTCCTTGCGTTTCACGTTTCCGGAGGAACGACGGAAGCCGTGCTGGCAACGCCGGATGAGCAACAGATTTTTCTGACTGAAATCGTAGCCAGGTCGCTGGACCTGAAAGGCGGACAGGCAGTTGACCGGGTTGGCGCCATGCTGGGACTCCCTTTTCCGGCAGGAAAGGAACTGGAGGCGCTCGCGGGCAGAGCAAAGCGTCCATCAGTCGTTCGGGCGACTTTGAAGGGAGCGGACTGCTCACTTTCCGGGATCGAAAATCGTTGCAGGGCCATGCTGGACAGGGGCACACCGAAAGAAGAGATTGCCGCGTTCTGCCTTGCTTCTATTCTGGCGGCATTGGACGAAATGGCGGAAGTCCTTTTAAAGCAGTATGGGGAACTACCTCTTGTATTTGCGGGCGGCGTCATGAGTGACGGCATTCTTCGGATCGCACTGGAAAAAAAGTACGGAGCGTTTTTTGCCGAGCCCGAATATTCCTGTGACAACGCCGCCGGGATCGCCGTGCTTGCCGCCCGGAAAGAAGGTTATTTGCAGTGAACCGGATTACGCCGATGGTTTTGAGCGTTACGCAACTGAATACGTACGTTCGTTCCGTTTTTGAACAGGATCCGCACCTGACGCAGGTTTTTGTTTCGGGAGAAATTTCAAATTTTAAAAATTATTATCGCTCAGGGCATTTATATCTGTCGTTAAAGGATGAAAAGAGCGTCATAAAAGCGGTGATGTTTGCGCGTTATACGGAGCGCCTGCGGTTTGTGCCGGAGGACGGCATGAAAGTAATTGCCCGGGGCCGTGTAAGCGTTTATGAGGCGACCGGTCAATATCAGCTTTACATTGAAGATCTGCAGCCCGACGGAGTCGGCGCTTTGAGCGTTGCGTTTGAACAGCTCAAAAGAAAACTGGAGGCCGAGGGCTTATTCGGAAAGAAAAAGCAGATTCCGAAATATCCGGAGAGAATCGGAGTCATCACTTCGCCCTCCGGCGCTGCGGTACATGATATTCTTACGGTGCTGGGCCGAAGATACCCGGCGGCTGAAATTGTTTTTTGTCCTGTGGCGGTGCAGGGAACGGAGGCCGCGCCCCAGATCGTCGATGCGGTTGAACGGTTCAATCGTTTAAACTGCGCCGATGTGTTGATCGTCGGGCGAGGCGGAGGCTCGCTGGAGGATTTGTGGCCGTTTAACGAGGAATCGGTTGCCCGTGCGGTTGCGGCCTCCCGTATTCCGGTGATTTCCGCGGTCGGGCACGAAACGGATTTTACGATTTGTGACTTTGCCGCAGACCTGCGGGCACCGACGCCTTCCGCAGCGGCGGAATTGGCGGTCCCCGACAGAATAGAGCTGGCGGCGGGGCTTCGCGGTATGAGAAAGCGCCTTCATCAGGCGATAGAGTCCGTTCTCTCCGACGCGGGCCGGCGAATTGACCGACTTTCCGACAGCGATGTTTTTCGAAACCCGGCGGAGCGGCTGGAACAGAGAAAGCAGGAAATCACACAGCTTTCTTCCGTATTGAACAGTCATATGACCCGGAAAATACAGAGCTGTCACACTATTTTGTCATCCGAAAGCGGGCGGCTGAACGCACTCAGTCCTCTTGCCGTGCTGTCGCGTGGATACGCGGTAACCTGTGATGAAAACGGGAGCCCGGTCGGCAGTGCTTCCAAAGTAAGGAAAGGCGAAATTCTTACGATCAAAATGAACGATGGCAATGTCGGCTGTTTGGTGGAAAATGTCCGGATGCAAAAAAAGAAACGATCGGAGGCGGGTAAGTTATGAAACAGAAGCTGACCTTTGAAGAGGCCGCCGCGAGGCTGGAAGAAATCGTCGGGAAGATGGAATCGGGGGAGACCTCTCTGGAAGAATCCCTGAAACTTTTTGAAGAAGGTTCCGCCCTGTCCTCGCTCTGTTACCGGAAACTGACCGAGGCCGAGCAAAAGGTTCGAACGATTACGGAAATGGATCATAAGGAAGGAAAAGCGGATGAGCAGGATTGAGCCGCAGAATTATATGAAAGTAATTCAGGCAAGCCTTGAGAAGTACATCCCCGAGGAAAAGCTCTTGCAGGGCGGGCTGTTTCAGGCAATGAGGTACAGCCTTCTGTTAGGCGGCAAGAGAATCCGACCGATTCTGCTTCTGGAATTCTGCGGCGCTTGCGGGGGCGACCAGGAATCCGCGATTCCGTTTGCCTGTGCTCTCGAAATGATCCATACCTATTCGCTGATCCACGACGACCTTCCCTGTATGGACGACGACTCCATGCGCCGGGGGAAACCGTCAAATCATGTTGTGTTTGGAGAGGCCCGGGCTTTGCTGGCGGGAGACGCGCTTTTGACGATGGCCTTTGAAACGATGCTTTCGCAAGACAGCATTGCTTCGGTTGGCCCACAGCGCGCTGCACGGGCGGCCGGTATTCTGGCAAAGGCCTCCGGCGCCTACGGAATGGCGGGCGGGCAGATGATCGACCTGCAAAGCGAAGACAAGCGGATTTCAGCCGATACTCTGATTTACATGGATGAGTGCAAGACGGGCGCACTCATCGTGGCGGCCGCAAAAATGGGCTGCGTCCTTGCAGGCGCAGAGGAGGAAAAACTGCATGCGGCTGAAAAATACGCCAAATCGATCGGTCTTGCGTTTCAGATTCAGGACGATATCCTCGACGTGGAAGGCGAGCAGGACTCGCTTGGCAAACCGATCGGGAGCGACCTGCAAAATTCTAAAAGCACCTATGTCTCCATCCTCGGTATGGAAAAAGCCCATGCGCTCGTACGGGAGCTGACCGATGAGGCAACGGAAGCGCTTTCCTGTTTCGGCACGCGGGGAGATTATTTGCGCGAACTGGCCGGGAACTTAGCTCAGCGGAAAAGCTGAGTCGAGTTTGTGCTTAGATCTTGCTTCTTTCACTTTATTTATGCTATACTTGAATAAAGGAAGACGGTGGCAAAACATTATGAAAAAATCAACCTTTTCTATATTTATTGTTTTATGTTTCTGTATTTTGCTCTTTTTAGGCTGGCATTGCATCTCAACGGTGCAAATTTTAAATCAGAGTGACCTGCACGATTATATCACCCAAAAAACCGAATCTAAAGAGGGACAGATTCGGGTAGATGCCGTTGACCGGAAAAACAATTTTTTGGCAGCCCTATATGACAAAGGGAACGAAGCGAAACTGATTATCCTGGAGCGAGACCTCATTTTTCCTGACCGGTACCGTTATTTCGGAGAAGGGAGCGGCGGCTCTGAAATTGAAACGTATAATTATCAGGAAGGGACGCGGGACGGGCAGCAATCGTTGATTATTGTTTATGGCGACAATACAAAGTTAGGAGCAGCATCTTATCAGTTTACAAACAGCGGCAGAATGTATTCCAAGCAAAATCTGGGGCGGTATGTGCTGGATATTTATTGGATTAAACATGCAACGGATCAGAGCGATAAAGGGTTTGTTTATAACAAAAACGGAAATAAAATTTGTGCGATTAATGAATAAGGAACACATCCTGCTGAGAAAAATCTTAGCAGGATGTGTTCCTATAGAATCAGCCTTAACTTGTTAGTGTCTAATTTAATATGGAATTCCGGAAATAGATAGCTTTAATGACCATTTTTTATCCTTGATAGAATAGTTAATGCCTATATCACCTGAAGTCGAAAAAGACAATGAACCTTGAACATCTTTCCAAGTGTGTATATATTCTCCAACAACACTTGTGGTGTTACCTTTACCTGTTAATGTATTTTTGCCGATTGTTGTCCAGCATGACGAATTTTTAACCCAGATATTTGTATGGCTACCCCATTGTAGATCATCAAATGACCAAGCGATCCCTCCGTTGGGCGAAATATCTGCCACGTCGGGTGTTGAATGATAATTCTCGGAGTTTTCAGTATCCGCATCATAGTTGTCATAGTCGAAACCACCACCCCACGCGAAACCCATGTAGTCCGGACCAGCCGCAGGACCATTACTACCTGAATTCCAGAAGCCGTTTATATCCCAATTATTTATAAGTTGCAGTTTATATTGATTGCTGTATTTTTTTACAGTAAAAGTCATACTAAACTTTCCTCTTACTTTATGCTTATGTTTAGTAGTAGAAAACGAGCTCATTGCAGAATTTATATCAGAAAAATTCTGTTCTCCAATAGTCTTAACTTCTTTTTTGGAAAGCAATCTACTACTAGTAATCATCGGTTTGCTATTTAAAATTTCGTAAGTTTCTTCTACATAAGCTGTTGCAGTAACATAGCCGACGTTTTTTCCATCTTTTAAAAGAGAGAAGCTCTCCAATGATTTTGGATTAGCAACAAAACGCTGCTTAATGTATGCGTTTGGAAATTCATTAGAGGTTACAGAAGCACTTAGTGCTGATATAGCGTTTGTACTTTTACTGATAGCAAATGCCGGAGAAACGCTTGTTATCAACAGTAGACTAACTAAGAGAGTGCAAATTAACTTTTTCATGTAATACCATCCTTTCAATTTTGATTTAATTGCGTACTTTTTTTCGATGGAACTATTTTCACCTGCCTTTTAAATCACTATACCCAATAATATACTATTTTGGAAAAAATATCAAGTTTTATATAGAAGTATTTCAGTCTATGCTATTGCTCCCCCGAATAAACCATTCCACTATAAATGGCCTTAAAACTGCCTTGGTATGAGACTTTTCATGATTTCCCCATCAAACTACGGCAATGTTTAATTGGTATATCAATATTACACATTGACAAATTTGACGGAATATGATACCATAGATAAGCCGCTTATTCCGGGCTGAAAGAGGGAAACCCGCCCGAGAATAGCGAGACTAAGAAAAGGCAGGAACTACATTTCATGTTTGCAGTGATTGAGACCGGCGGCAAGCAGTACAAAGTCCAGAAGGACGATGTCATTTTTGTGGAAAAGCTTGCGCTGGAAAAAGATTCCACGGTTCAGTTCCCGGTACTTGCCATTGTCGGCGAGGATGGCGCAAAGGTTGGAGCGCCGTATCTTGACGGCGCAACCGTAACGGGCAAGGTCCTGAAAGAGGGCAAGGGAAAGAAGATTACGGTCTTTACCTATAAGGCTAAAAAGAATGAAAAGCGCAAAATGGGTCACAGGCAGCCGTACACTCAGGTTCAGATTGCGGAAATCAACGCCTGAAACCTATGATTTGTGCTGAGTTTTTTACGTTTCGCGACGGGAAGAACGCCGGTTTTTGTATCAGCGGCCATTCCGGAGCCGACGAAGCGGGTTACGATATTGTATGTGCTGCGGTTTCTTCCGCGGCTTATCTTACGGCAAACACGATTACGGATGTCGTGGGAGTGAACGCTTCGCTGTGCGTAAAAGACGGTTACTTGGACTGTAAAATTGCTTCGGAGGATGCCGAAGCCTGTAAAGTTCCACTAAGGGGGCTGCGGCTTCATTTGACGGCACTCCGTCAGCAGTATCCTCAAAATATTCAGATCATTGATACGGAGGTGTAAAGCATGCTGCAGATTAACATTCAGCTTTTTGCTCATAAAAAAGGAATGGGTTCCACCAAGAACGGCCGTGATTCCGAGTCTAAACGCCTCGGCGTGAAGCGCAGTGACGGTCAGTTTGTTCTGGCCGGCAATATTCTGGTAAAACAGCGCGGTACCCATATTCATCCGGGCAACAATGTCGGCATTGGGTCCGATGATTCTCTGTTTGCCCTGATTGACGGCAAGGTGAAGTTCGAGCGTTATGACCGCGACCGTAAAAAGGTCAGCGTTTATGCCGAGGAGCAGTAATTCCGCCTTACGGTACAGAAAAAGATCCCGGGTGGTAAACCCGGGATTTTTTTGCTATTATGGAGCAAAATATGGTATACTGCTACTGGAAAGTTATGGTCGATCCGGCAGAAGCGGGAGTAAAGGAGCTTCACTTATGTTTATAGATCACGCAAAAATCAATATAAAAGCGGGAGACGGAGGCGACGGGGCCGTCGCGTTCCACAGAGAAAAATATGTCGCGTCGGGCGGTCCGGACGGCGGCGACGGCGGCCGGGGCGGAGACATTGTTTTTCAGGTGGACGATAATCAATCAACGCTGTCCGATTTTCGTTACCGCAGAAAGTTTGCGGCGGAAAACGGACAGAACGGGTCTGGAAAGCGCTGCAGCGGGCGGGGCGGCAAAGACTTGGTCATCCGCGTTCCGCGGGGCACGCTTGTGAAAGACGCCCAAACAGGACGGCTGATTGCCGACCTTTCGGCGGATGAACCTCAGGTTATTGCTAAGGGCGGCCGGGGCGGCTGGGGAAATTCCCACTTTGCGACGGCAACCAGGCAAACTCCCCGATTTTCAAAGCCCGGCGTACCGGGTGAAGCGTTCGAAGTTCAGTTGGAGCTGAAACTGCTTGCGGATGTCGGACTTGTCGGATTTCCGAACGTTGGGAAATCAACTTTGGTTTCCGTTGTCAGCGAGGCGAAGCCTCAAATTGCAGATTACCATTTTACTACTCTTACGCCGGTTCTTGGCGTTGTTCGCATGGGGCCGGAGCGCTCGTTTGTCATCGCCGACATCCCGGGGCTGATTGAGGGGGCGAACGAGGGAGCCGGATTGGGACATCAGTTTCTGCGGCATGTGGAACGGTGCAGGCTGCTGATCCATATTGTCGACGTCTCCGGAAGCGAAGGACGCGACCCGAAAGAGGATTTTCAGGTCATTAATTCCGAACTGAAAAAATTCAATCCGGAACTTGCGAAACGGCCGATGTTGGTTGCCGGCAATAAATGCGACCTGACGGATGATACCAAGATTCAGGATTTTAAAGCGTTTGTCGAGAAGCAGGGATTTGAATTTTTCCCGATGATGGCGGCAATTCGCTATCAGGTGGATCCGCTTATGAAACGAATTGATGAGCTGCTGCAGAAGCTTCCGCCGGTGCGGCGTTATGATCCGGAGCCGGAGCCGCAGCTTCCGGTTGAAGAGATTGGCCGGCACGAAGTGAATGTCGAAAACAGCAACGGCGTTTATGTTGTGGAGGGCGAATGGCTGATTCCGGTCCTGCGCTCTGTCAACTTTGACGACGTGGATTCTCTTCGTTATTTTGAAAGAGTGCTGCTTCATACCGGTGTGGATGATGCGCTGCGGAAAGCGGGAGTTCACGAGGGTGACACGGTCAGTATTTACGGGGTTGAATTTGATTATATGGAGTAGGAGTGCGCCGGTTGGAACGATTTTACAATGTTGCATGTGACCCAAAACGGATGGGGGCTTTGTCCCTGGCATTTATCGGCGACGCGGTATTTGAAGTGTTTGTTCGTGAAAGACTGGTCTGTCAGGCAGAGCGCCCGGTTTCAAAATTACACCGGGCTGCCGTTGAACAGGTCTGCGCACACGCACAGGCCGCATTTGTACAAAAGCTTCTGCCTGTTTTGACCCAGGAAGAGCAGGATGTTTTGCGGAGAGGCAGAAATGCCCACAGCAATCATGTCCCCAAAAATTCGGACCCCGCTGAATATCATGCCGCTACCGCCTTTGAATCCCTTTTCGGATATCTATATCTGAGCGGGAGACTGGACCGTCTGCGCGAACTGTTTGAAACTGTTTGCGGGGAGGATTAAAAGTTTATGCTGCTGCACCTGAAAAACGGAGCGAAAGAGCTGCTGCTTGATTTTCTTTACTATGCCGCTGCGAGTATTCTGTGCGCTGTCAGCGTCAGAATGTTTACTGCTCCGAATCATATTGCGCCCGGCGGTGTAACCGGGCTCAGCACGGTAATCAATTATCTGTCCGGTTTGCCGATCGGAATGATGAGTCTGATTCTAAATATACCGATTTTTATCTGGGCAATTCTGCAAATCGGCTACAAGCTGGTTGGAAAGACCATGATCGCTACCGTTTTTGTTGCCAGTGCGATCGATATCCTTTCCGTTTTGATCCCGCCCTATAGCGGCAATCCGATGCTTGCTGCAATTTTTGGGGGGCTGTTGGACGGCACGGGCCTTTCCCTTGTCTTTATGCGTGGCGCTACGACCGGCGGAACTGATTTGATCGCGCGGTTGCTGAACCGCAGAGTGCGGTTTGTTTCGATGGGAAAGCTGATGCTGTGCGTGGACTTTGTAATTGTTGTGATCTCAGCGATCGCTTATCGCAGCATTGAAAGTGCGCTGTATGCTTTGATTGCGATTTTTGTTTCATCCAGGATGATCGACACAATCTTATACGGCACGGATGTTGGGACCGGCAAGGTGATTTTTATCATTTCGGAAAAGAATGATCAGATCGCGCAGGAAATTCTGACGGACGTGGAACGCGGTGTGACGTATCTGGATTCCAAAGGCGCTTATACCGGCAGGAAAGGCGAGGTCCTGCTTTGCGCCGCGCGTCGTTATGAGGTCGTAAAAATCAAGGATATTGTCCGGACCATTGACAGAAACGCTTTTTTGATTGTTGGGGATGCAGGTGAAATTACGGGTGAGGGTTTTCGGGAAGTTAGACCGGAAGATAAAACACTTCGCGAACTGATTGAAAGATTAAAATCCGAAAAAAAATAACCGGGCGAATTCAGCAGAATCGTCCGGTACAAGTGTCTTTCAGCCTTTGCTGTTTTGGTTGTTCCTGTTGCAGGCCTGAGTGTTTTTTTGGCTTTCCGTACTCTCGCAGGATTTGTTGTTTTTATTCTGTTTCATATTGCTGTCATATTTTGTGTTCCGGCCGGAGCATTGTTGACTGTCCTGCCTTGAAGATTGCTTATCCAAGCCACTTCACCTCCTTTTCAGAGTCTATTATGATTCTTTTTCCTGCAAATATACCAATCTTTTCAAGAGGTGAAACGGATCTTTGCCAAAGGAGAATTTTGCTTTGGTGATCGGAATGAAAAGATTTGTGTGAATGGTGGAGTTTAAAATACGAATCATTGAATTTACGGTACCGTCCGGATATCAGGGTGTGAAACTGAAAAGTTTTCTTCGAAATTATTGTGCGATATCGACTCGACTGCTGGCAAAATTGAAAAGAACGCCCATGGGGATTGTCGTAAACGGAAGACATGCGATCGTAACCGACTGTTTAGGGGAAGGAGACCACATCAGCCTTTGCCTGCCTCAGGATCATAAAATACCCCAAACTGCGGATATTCCAATTGTGGTTGTCTATGAAGACACGGACTTGATTGTGGTTGATAAACCGTCTGGAATGCCGATGTATCCGTCGCCGGGACATGACCGCGACAGCCTTTCAAACGCGGTTGCAAATTATTTTTCGGGCCGAGGGGAACAGCACTCGTTTCGGCCGGTTTACCGGCTTGACCGCGATACAACCGGTCTTGTTTTATTGGCAAAGCATTCCTATGCGGCCTCTGTGCTTGCCAAAAATGTAAAAAAGACATATCTGGCCATTTGCGAAGGTATTTTGACCGGAAGCGGAGAAATTGAGAAACCGATTGGGATTAAGGAAGGTCACAAGCTGCAGCGGGCTGTGCGTTCTGACGGCGAATATGCACTGACCCGATGGCGCAGCCTTTTTTCCGGGCACGGACACAGCCTGCTGGCTCTAAAATTAAAAACGGGACGGACTCATCAAATTCGAGTTCATTTGTCCAGTGCCGGCCATCCTCTTGCGGGGGATGATTTCTATGGCGGGAATCTTTTAAAAGTAAGCAGACAGGCCCTCGACTGTACTGAAATCCGGTTCCTTCATCCGGTTGACCGGCGAACAATGAGATTTGTTCATAGTTTACCAGATGACATGGAAAAGCTTCTGAAATTTATGCGAAATTCCGGATATACCGATTTTTGTGAATAATTTTTCAATATATTTCGTAAAACGACTTGAATTGTGAATAATTATGCGGTATAATCCTTTCAGACAATGATTTCCGAATTTAATAAAGGGGTTGTTCGTTATGAAAAAAGCAAAGAGGTTTGCGGCGCTTGTCCTTACGATTGCTATGTCTGCTTCTTTGGCAGCCTGCTCGCAAAGCAGCAGTTCTTCCAGTAAGGCTGCATCAGACGCTTCTGCGGAAACGTCTTCTTCCGCGAAGACGGCGTCTTCGGCATCTTCTTCCGGTGCTGTAAAGACGATTACGGACGGTACGCTGACCATGTCCACCAATGCGGAATTTGAACCGTTTGAGTATAGAGACAGCGGCAAGATTGTCGGCATTGACGTGGAAATCGCGAATAAAATTGCTGATAAACTGGGCCTTGAGTTGAAGATTAATGATGTTGAATTTGCATCTTTGATCATGGAATTGCAGACGAATAAATGTGATTTTGTGGCAGCCGGCATGACGGCAACGGATGATCGTAGAAAGAATGTCGATTTTTCTGATCCGTATTTTGACGCGTCACAGGCAATCATTGTCCCAAAGGGCAGTGCTATTAAATCCCGTACGGACTTAAATGGTAAAAATGTGGGAGTTCAACAGGGCACGACCGGTGATACTTTTTGCACAAATGAAGACGGAACAAGTGACATTAAGGTAGCTTCCGTGAAGCGCTATAACAAAGGGTCGGATGCCATTTCCGATTTGATCAACGGAAGAATCGACGCGGTTGTCATAGATAATTTCCCGGCCACAAAATTTGTTCAGAAAAACTCTGATAAACTTGTTAAGCTGGACGATTCATTAACCAGCGAACAGTACGCAATCGCAGTTCAAAAAGGAAATACTGCGCTGCTGGATCAAATTAATGAGGTCCTGAAAGAGATGAAATCAAGTGGAGAATTGGATCAGATTATAGAAAAATATCAATCTTCACTGACTGGGGAATAATTTGAAGAAATAAAATATGCAGGGTGCAGAGTGTTTCTGCGCCCTGCATACTGCTGTTTTCAGCGGGAGGATGCTAATGAACCTACTGTTTTCTTTTTTTTCAATCACTTTAGCGGCGGATACGGGCAGCAAATTTACGCGGTTTTTTGTAAACCTATACCTGAAACTGTCCGATCAGCTTTATCAGTGTTTAATTTATAAGAACCGCTATCATTACATTATAGATGGTTTGAAAAACACCTTGATTATCACGCTGTTTGCAGTGCTGCTGGGGGTGCTGCTTGGTACACTGGTAGCGTTAGTCAAAGTAGGCCATGGAAATAATCCTAAAAAACTACGGATTGCGAATAACATCTGCAGTTTGTACTTAACATTAATCCGTGGAACACCTGTGGTTGTTCAACTGATGATTATGTATTATATTATTTTGAATCAAGCAAAGGTCAGTGACGTTACCGCAGCTATTTTAGCGTTTGGAATTAATTCGGGGGCTTATGTGGCGGAGGTCATCCGCAGCGGAATTCAGTCGGTTGATAAAGGACAGATTGAAGCAGGGCGATCGCTCGGTTTAAGCCAGAGAACAACAATGATCAAAATAGTTTTTCCGCAGGCCTTGAAAAATGTCCTTCCCGCAATCGGTAATGAATTTATCGCTCTGCTGAAAGAAACATCCGTGGCCGGTTATATTGGGATTCAGGATTTGACAAAGGGCGGCTATATTATTCTCAGCATTACTTACCAGCCGTATACGCCGCTCTTAACGACCGCGGCGGTATACTTAGTGATCGTGATAGGACTCACCACAGCTCTCACTCGCTTTGAAAGGAGGCTGCACAGAAGTGATAACCGTTAAAAATCTTTCCAAAAGCTTTCATACGCTTGACGGTGACATCGAGGTTCTCAAAGGGATTAATCAGGAGATAGAAAAAGGGGAAAAGGTTGTTGTAGTCGGACCGTCCGGTTCCGGAAAAAGCACGTTTCTGCGATGCCTGAATCTTCTTGAACAGCCGACGAAAGGCGAAATTTGGTTTGAGGGTCAGCAGATTAACACCCCCAAGTGCGATATTGACCGTCACCGCCGTAAAATGGGAATGGTTTTTCAGCACTTTAATCTGTTTCCTCACCTTACGGTAAGACAGAATATTACCCTTGCTCCCGTCACCTTGAAGCTGAAAGCCCCTAAGGACGCCGACAGGCAGGCAGAGCGGCTTTTGGAGCGGGTGGGACTAGCCGATAAGTCGGACGCATACCCGGGGCAGTTGTCCGGCGGTCAGAAGCAGCGTATTGCCATTGTTCGGGCGCTTGCGATGGAGCCGGATGTCATGCTGTTCGACGAACCTACCAGCGCGCTTGACCCGGAAATGGTTGGAGAAGTCCTTCAGGTGATGAAGGAACTGGCCGATGAAGGTATGACCATGGTCGTCGTAACCCACGAAATGGGATTTGCGAGAGAAGTGGCGACCCGGGTTTTGTTTATGTCGGATGGTCAGATTCTGGAGGAGGCCAAGCCCGACGAGTTTTTTACGCAGCCGAAAAATCCGCGGCTGAAAGACTTTTTATCAAAGGTCCTTTAAAATCCTTTGGTCCTGTGCTAAAATGAGGAATGCGGCAGACTGCTGCATTCCTTTTCTATTTGCAAAGGAATAAATTTTTCTAGTTGGGACGATGATAGAATTGCCCGCCGCCATTACACATTACTACCATGCGCTACAGGTTCAGGAAAGCAACAGCCCGAAATCCAGGGACGCTTTTCTTTGGGGCGCACAGGGGCCTGATTTTCTTTATTACCACAGACTTTTTCAGCCGTTTCGGGAAAATCTGCGCACCATGGGCAGCCGGCTGCACCATGAAAAGCCGTCCCGGCTGCTATCCGCAATGCGCGATTATCAGCAAACAAGAGGAGATGAAAGGTCGGAGGCCTATCTTTCCGGATTTTTATGTCATTACAGTCTGGATAGGACTGCCCATCCGTTTGTTTACTGGAACGTCAAAACTTTGCGCAAAAAGTATCCCGGCAGAGGGGACGGATTTCTTCACAATCACGTGGAATCCGTATTGGACGGCATTATCCTGCGCTCAATCACCGGGACTCTTGCGAATGACTTCGATTTAAGAATCACAGTGCCTGAAAATAAGGAAGTACAGGAATCAGTCGTGCGGCTGTACTCTTATGTCTTTGAACGGCTCTATGGGATCCACAACCGGCAGAACGAGCTGCTTCATGCATTGGCGGACTGCAGAAAGGTCTGCGGATTCCTCAACGATAAATGGATGATTAAAAAACCGGTTGCGGAAGCGCTGGAAAAGCTGACGAAAAAATATCTTGTTTCCAGCGTGATTCGCGGAATCAACGAACAGGATGAATTTGATTACGCGAATATCCTGCATTCCGAATGGAAGAATCCGGAAAAAGACTCGATCGTAAGAAAAGAAAGCTTTTTTGATTTGTTTGATTTGTCCGTTCAGGAAAGTCAGTATTTTTTGCATGAGTTTAAAACGTCTGACCTGACCGAGTTGACACATGATATTCCATTTTGTTAAGGAGGCTTATTATGGAACGAATTGCGAGCTTTTGCGTTGACCACAACAAACTTTTACCCGGTATTTACACCTCACGCGTTGACGGAGATATTGTCACCTACGATATTAGGATGAGAAGACCGAATATTCCGCCGTTTCTTCCAAATCCGGTTCTTCATACCATAGAGCATTTGTTTGCCACTTTTGCAAGGAACTCGGAGACAAAAGATCATGTGATCTATTTTGGGCCGATGGGATGCAGAACCGGCTTTTATCTTTTGCTTCGGAATACGAAACCGTCCGAAGCGATTCGCCTGATTGTCGATACTTTTCAGAAAATTTCGGAATATGACGGGCCTATTCCCGGGGCTGCGGCTTCGGAATGCGGCAATTACCTGGAGCATGACCTGTCTGGTACGGTACAGGAAGTTAAAGCCTTTCTGCCGGTCATTGAAAACTGGACGGTTGAAAAATTGAATTATAATTTCCAAGGATAGGAATTCCTTTTAAAGGGTTGCAAACTTGTAACTTTTGTTATATGATAAAGAGCGGGAGTTACAAAGTTGTAATTATTTAAACCTTGAAAGGATTTGTTTGCATGCGGGTTCAAAAGCTGGCCAAGCTGCCGGACCCTGACTGGGGGGCGGCCCGGCTGAAGTTACAGGATACAGGTACCTGCTTTTGCCGCTTCTTATATATTGTTGGAATACAATCGATCCGGATTCTTAAGCATCAGCGGCGCAAATTATCGATATTCTTTCGACCGTTTACGAATGTCTGTAAGCGCTTGTACTTTCTTTTGCTGGGCAGAAGATTTCTTTGGTTGAAAACGGAGCTTCATTCGATTCGAAAGGGCTTTTCGATCGCGAAAAAACGGTTATCGGATGCCCGGCGTGAGGGCGCGCTGGCTGTTTTAAAAGAATGTTTTCACATTACCGGTATCAGCTTCCGGCTTCACAAAAGATTTGTTTTTTCCGTCCTCAATATTGCCGTACCGACCGTATCTATTTTAGCTTTGTTTTTCACCGTTCAATACTGGAATCATTTAAGTTATGGACTGGTTCTTGAGAACAACGGGAAACAAATCGCCGTAATACAGAACGAAAACACTTATGAACAGGCCACGGAAATGGTGAACCAGCGAATGGTCCACGATACTGTGGACAGTGAATCTCAGCTGAGCTTTAAACCGAATTTTAAGCTTTCCGTAGGGAACAGTGCCTTTGCAACCGCCTCTTTTGTTTGTAACAAGTTGATCGAGCAGTCCAACGGCATTATTGAAGAAGCCAGCGGATTATATGTTGACGGTGAACTGATTGGCGCTGTGAAAAGCAGTGCGGACTTAAGATATTTGATTCAGAATTTGCTGGATACTGCAAAGGGCAATGATCAAAACGCAACGGCTCAGTTTACACAGAATGTTGAAATTGAAAACGGATTGTACCCAACGATTTCAATCATTTCAACGGATGATATGAAAAAAATTCTGAACAGTACCTCGAAAGCGGGGGTAACTTACACCGTCAAGGATGGGGATACCGTTACATCCATCGCCAAAGCAAATAACATGACGCTTTCCGATCTCAACAAAATTAACGACAATCAACTTGGCGATTCCATCCATCCGGGCGACCTGATTAATCTTGAAATTGCCGAACCAAAGCTGAAGGTTGAGCTCGTTAAGACCGAGAGTTATCGGGTTTCGATTCCATTTAAAACAATTACCCAAAATGATGATACCAAATATACGGACTACACGAAAGTTCTGACACAGGGCGCAGATGGATTACAGGAGTGCGTCGATAAGGTATATACCGTAAACGGAGTAGAAACAAAGCGGGAATCCATCAGCAATACCGTACTCTCTCAGCCTGTTAATAAAGTTGTTTTGACGGGCACCAAAAAGAGACCGAAAACGGGAAGCGGTGTCAGCAGCGGAAATCTGATGTGGCCTGTGCCGTCTTTGCATACGATTACAACTTATTTTACCTGGCGCTGGGGGAGCTTTCATACCGGGATTGATATATCCGGCTCAAGCGCATATGGAAAGACGATTGTCGCCGCAGACGGCGGCGTTGTAGCGGCGGCAGGATGGGACGGAGGTTACGGAAACCGTGTTGTCATCCGCCACAACGGCACCATAAGCACTTTGTACGGACATTGCAGCAAAATTCTTGTTACGGTGGGACAAAAGGTTTCAAAAGGTCAGGCAATCGCGAAAGTGGGCAGCACAGGGAATTCTACCGGGCCACATTGTCATTTTGAGGTTATAAAAAATGGAACAAAGGTAAATCCTATGTTATATGTCCACAATTAAATAGAGATTCGCCGTTTCTTCAAACGGCGAATCATTTTTGTGTTGATATTGACTTTTAAAGTTCCTTGTATTATTATCAATAAGGTGTAATATGGCTGAATTCCCTTTTAATTGGATGTAGGCTTATACCATTTTTTATGTTCAAATTTGCGTGGTTTTATTCAAATATTTACAAGTGCGGTAAAATGACGAATAGTCTAAATATTTGAAAAAAACTTGTTATAATAGTATTGTCAATTAAGATTGGAGCGACCGCATTGGATAAATTCGTTATTAAAGGTGAATGTCGTCTTTCCGGGGAGGTCAATATCAGCGGCGCGAAGAACGCAGCTGTTGCAATCATACCGGCGGCGATTCTTTCAGACGGTGTTTGCCGAATTGAAAATGTCCCGGATATTACGGACGTGTCGTCCATTACAGGCATTTTATATGATATGGGCGCTAAAATTCGCACGATCAATAAATCGACGTTTGAAATTGATTCCAGATCCATTCATACCCATATTGTGTCTGACGAACTTGCACGGCATATCCGCGGCTCCTATTATTTGATGGGGGCGTTGCTGGGGCGTTTTCATCATGCGGTGGTTACAATGCCGGGCGGCTGTGATTTCGGGGTCCGTCCGATCGATCAGCACCTGAAAGGCTTTTTAGCCCTCGGCGCGAAATATAAGCTGGAAAACGGTATGGTGGACGTATCTGCCGACCAGCTTACCGGATGCAGCATTTATCTTGATGTCGTGTCTGTTGGCGCCACGGTTAATATTATGCTGGCCGCCGTCAGGGCGAAAGGTACGACGGTTATTGAAAATGCCGCCAAAGAGCCGCATATTGTCGATCTGGCCAACTTTTTAAATTCCATGGGGGCCGATGTCAGGGGGGCCGGTACCGATGTCATTAAAATCTACGGCGTCGATCATTTAAACGGCACCACTTATTCGATTATTCCGGACCAGATTGAAGCGGGAACTTATATGGTTGCCGCGGCGGCAACTGGTGGCAATATACTGGTAAAAAATGTAATTCCAAAGCATCTGGAATCCATTTCCGCCAAGCTGGAAGAAATGGGCGTTGAAATCGAAGAATTTGACGATTCCATTCGTGTGGCCCGAAACGGATTGCTGAATAAGTGCAATATCAAAACGATGCCTCATCCCGGCTTTCCTACGGATATGCACCCTCAGATTGCGGTGCTTCTCTCTATTGCAAACGGGACGAGCATGATTAACGAGAGCGTGTGGGATAACCGTTTTCGCTATGTTGAGGAGCTGAAGCGGATGGGAGCCCAGATATCCGTTGACGGAAAAATTGCCGTCATAGAGGGAATAGACCACCTGAATGCCGCCCCGGTACGCGCTACGGATCTTCGCGCGGGAGCGGCGATGATCATAGCGGCTCTCTGCGCGCACGGAGTAACGCAGATTGAAGATATCCGCCACATTGAACGCGGCTATGAAGATTTGGAAAACAAGCTGCGTCTGCTTGGTGCGGATATTCGCCGGATTCATATTCCCGACAGCGAATCGGCTAAAGTTGTTTAACGGTTTCAGGGGAAGGGGACGGACAAAAGTCGTCCCTTTTTTTAGTATTTTGGCGAGAAAAGACAATGGAGGAAATAAATTGGCACGTTTTTGTACCCTTTTCAGCGGAAGCAGCGGGAACAGTTATTACATAGGGTCCGAAGAATCGGGAATTCTGATCGATGCGGGCAGAACCGCAAAACAGCTGGATGCAATGCTGGAACACTGCGGAATTAAATGCGAGGCGGTTAAGGCAATCTTTGTAACGCATGAGCACTCCGATCACATCAAAGGACTTCGGGTTTTTGCTTCGCGCCATCGACTGCCTGTTTTTGCTTCTGCAGGAACCTTATCCGAGCTGGAACTTCTTGACTGCCTCAGCGAAAAATATGAAGCGCAAATGATCGGCGGAAACGGCGTGGAATATGCGGGTATGTACATAAAGCCGTTTCATACGTCTCACGACTGTGCGGAGGGCATAGGGTACAGAATTGAAACCCGTGACGGCAGAACGGTCGCGGTATCGACTGACCTTGGCTTTTTGTCGGATGAGGTTCGTCACGAGCTTACAGGCGCGGACATGGTGGTTTTAGAGTCTAACCACGATGTTGGAATGCTGCAAAACGGGCCGTATCCATACCCGCTCAAAAGAAGGATCTTGTCAAAAACAGGGCACCTGTCCAATACGGATTGCGCGGAAGAATTAAATGGCCTGGCGGCAAGCGGAACAACCCGGTTTGTGCTGGCGCATCTCAGCTCAGAAAACAATACGCCGGAGCTGGCTTATCAAACCTCTCTGTGCTCCCTGACCATGTCAGGGTTAAAGCAGGGGGTTGACTTCGAGCTTTCTATCGCGCCGAAGGAAAACGCGGAAGGGAAAATAATTATTTTTTAATGTTAAGATGCAATTTGATTTGTATTGGAAAGTTGAAGGAAGACTACTGGAGAAAAGCCTGTGAGGAATATGAAAAACGGCTGCATTCCTTTTGTCGGTTTACGATCACGGAGCTTCCGGAAAGCCGCTTGCCGGATAACCCCGGTAAAGCACAGATACAAGCGGCTTTGGAGGCGGAAGCCGACCGGATTTTGAATCTGACGGCAAATACCTTCGCCGCGGCATTGTGCGTCGAGGGGGAGCCCGTTTCCTCAGAGCGGATGGCGGATTTGATTCGTACTTTAAGCCTGCACGGTACCAGCGAAATCAGCTTTGTTATTGGAAGCTCGTTTGGCCTTTCGGACCGAGTCAAAGAATATGCTTCTATTCGCCTTTCCATGTCTGCGATGACCTTTCCGCACCAGCTTGCCAGAGTAATGCTTTGCGAACAAATTTACCGTGCGTTTCAAATCATCAATCACGGTAAGTACCATAAATAAGGGAATCCCCGGTTACAAATTTTCTGTAACCGGGGATTCCCTCATCCTGCAATTATTTGTGAAACCTGTTTGTCAGCGCGTTCAGGGTTTCCTGAAAATCCGCCGCAGTAACCAGAAGCGAGATGTCAACTTCAGAAGTTGTGATCAAACGAATATCCGCGTGAACCGTAGAAGCAACATCAAAAACCTCGGCCGCAACACCCGGCGAATTGATCATTCCGGCATCGTAAACAGATATTTTGCAGTTGCCGCTGCTGGCAACCGCGCTGATTTGGCGTTGGTTGCGAAGCTCGGATGTAAAGCTTAATATCTTGTCAAGGCTATTATCCGAAATTGTGAAGGAAACCGAGGTATAAGCTCCCTGCGTAGGGGCCAGAGAAATCATGTCTACATCAACGCCAAGTCCTGCAATTCTTTGGAAGATGTTTGCAATGAATTCCAGTTCCGACGGGCATTTCTGAAGAGTGATCAGCGTAATGTCGGAGACGGTGGTGATTTTTGGCGACAAATTCATTTTCAGTCCTCCTCTTGAATGAGATCAGCCATGCTGTAAAGTCCTTTTTCTTTACGCGCAAGGAATACGGCCGCATTGATCGCACCGTGCGCGAAAATCTCCTTGGACTGAGCGGAGTGAGAAATCGTAAGAACCTCATGCGGACCCGCAAATAGCACCCGGTGTTCTCCGACAATGGTGCCGCCCCGAATCGAATGGATTCCGATTTCCCGGGCGGAACGCTTTTTTCGCTGTGAATGGCGGTCATATAGATAGTGCATTTGTTCCCCGGAAGCCTCGGCAATGGAATCTGCTATCATCAGCGCGGTTCCGCTTGGGGCGTCGAGCTTTTGATTGTGATGCGCTTCGACGATTTCCACATCAAAGCCGCCGCTGCCAAGAACACGCTCCGCTTTCTTGGCAAGCTCGATCAACAAGTTGATTCCCATGGACATATTGCGGGAATAAAATATCGGGATTTCCCCGGAGGCTTCTTTCAGGGCTTCGACCTGGCTTTTATCGTACCCTGTTGTGCAGAGCACAACAGGCAGTTTTGTCTTTTTGCCAAATTCCAGAAGCGGATTTAAAAGGGCCGGATTCGAGAAGTCGACCAGGACGTCGGCTGCGCGGTCGACTTGTTCCGGCGAAGGGTAAACCGGAAAAGAATGATCGGTCCCGGTGTGCAGGTCAATCCCTGCGACAATTTCAATATCATTACGTTCAGCCGTGCAATGGGCAATCACTTTTCCCATTGTGCCGCTGCATCCGCTTAGGATCATTTTTATCATTTTATTTGATTCGTCCTTTTTCAATGATTTGCTGTGTTTCTATTTGACTAACTGATATTTTTCCAGTACCCCGAGCAGTTTATGGCTTAAATCGTCACTTAAACTGGTCAGGGGAAGACGGCATTCTCCGCAGTCGAATCCCATATCATTCATTGCGGCTTTGACCGGAATGGGGTTCACATCCCAGAAAAGCGCGTCCATCAGTTCCAGATACTTTAAAAACGATCGACGGGAAGCTTCTGTGTTTCCGTTGAAATAATCCGCGCAGATCTGCTTCATCACTTTCGGAAGCAGATTGGAGAAAACAGAGATTACCCCTTTGCCTCCTAAGGAAAGAATCGGCA
Organism: Caproicibacter sp.; assembly: GCF_046707225.1. Classification (NCBI taxonomy): domain Bacteria; kingdom Bacillati; phylum Bacillota; class Clostridia; order Eubacteriales; family Acutalibacteraceae; genus Caproicibacter; species Caproicibacter sp. The sequence goes on from NZ_JBJKOP010000029.1 coordinate 216,288, forward strand.
GAGTCAGATTGTCTTCCCCGGAATAAACGGCGAGGTCGTCACCGCACAAAGAGATGGTTTTTGCACAGGCGGCCAGGTCGCCGTTGGCTTCCTTTGTTCCGACGATATTAGGATGCTTCGCCAGTTCGACATAAGTTTCCGGTTTAATATTACAGCCGGTTCGGGATGGGATGTTGTATAAAATCATGGGAAGATTTACCCGGTCGGCAATGTAATGGAAATGCCTGATAAATCCGGTCTGCGACGTTTTGTTGTAGTAGGGCGTGATCAGCAGAAGCGCATCCGCGCCGGCATCCTGAAGCGATTGTGACAATTCCACGGCATATCTGGTATCATTGCTTCCGGAACTTGCGATCACCGGAATCCTTTTATCAACTTTCTTTACAATAAATTCGACGATCTTGCAGTGCTCTTCATGACTGAGGACGGGGGATTCGCCGGTTGTGGCGCAGGCTATAATCGCGTCGGTACCGCTTTTGATATGAAAATCGACCAGACGTTCCAGTACTTCATAATTCACGGAGCCGTCCTGTTTCATAGGAGTTACCAAAGCAACGCCGGAACCCGTGAAGACAAGCCTTTTCATCATTATTCTACCTCCCGGTAATCAATATATTAATCCATGAATCCCTTTGCACAGAGATATTCAGCCATCAAAACACCGCCCCCGGCGGCCCCTCTCAGCGTATTGTGCGACAGGCAGACGAATTTAACGTCGTACTGACTGTCCGGGCGCAAACGTCCGATCGAAACCGCCATACCGTTTTCGAGGTTCCGATCCAGGCGTGACTGCGGACGATCCTCTTCCTGAAAATAATACAGGAATTTTTTCGGGGCGCTGGGGAGTCCCAATTTCTGTGGTTCCCCGCTGAAATTTTCCCAACGCTGAATCATTTCATCAATCGGGATTTTCTTTTCATAGGATAGAAATACGGCAGCCGTATGACCGTCGCTTACCGGAACGCGCAGACACTGCGTCGTAATATTTGGGGTCGGTGCATTTACAATGGAGCCGTTTTCAACATGGCCCCAGATTTTCATCGGCTCGTTTTCCGATTTGCCCTCTTCGCCGCCGATAAACGGAATCACATTGTCGATCATCTCCGGCCATGTTTCAAAGGTTTTGCCGGCCCCGGAAATTGCCTGATAGGTACATGCGAGAATTTTAGTAACGTTTAAATCCAGAAGGGGAGTGACTGCCGGAACATAAGTCTGAATGGAACAGTTTGGCTTTACCGCGATAAAGCCGCGTTTTGTCCCGAGCCGCTTCCGCTGCGCCGGAATGACGTCTGTGTGGCCGGGGTTGATTTCCGGAATCAGCATCGGAACATCCGGAACCAGGCGATTGGCGCTGTTGTTGGAAACAACGGGGCATTCCGCTTTTGCATACATCTCTTCAAGCTCACGGGTTTTCTGTTTCTCCATATTAACCGCACAGAAGACAAAATCGACCATTCCTACAATTCTGTCTTTGTCTTTTTCGGCATCCATGATAATCATGTTTTCCATAGGTTTCGGCATGGGAGAGGTCATCAGCCAACGGTTGCCCACGGCTTCGCGATAGGTCTTTCCGGCGGACCGTTCACTTGCAGCCAACGCGGTTACGGTAAACCAGGGATGATTTTCCAAAAGCACGGCGAAACGCTGCCCCACCATGCCTGTCGCGCCGATAATTCCAACCCGATAATTTTTCATGACAACAGGCCTCCTAAATAATATATGAAAGGACAAGAAAAAATATCTGTGTAATAAAAAAGCCGGTAAAATACCGGTCATCAGAATATTCTGGTACTGTCGATTTATAAGACGGCAAACGCCGCGTTCATAAAGCCGATAGCTCTCCATCAAAACTGATGACAGTTAACATGCTGTTCGCAGGTTAACCAGGCGGATCCCTTGCCGCGGCATCCCCTTCGGCGATTTTCCCTTTCGCGGGGGGTCTTCGGCTTTGGCTGCCTCGCACCCGCTAATTTTGAAATTCGCGCCTCTATCTGTAGTATAGATAAATCTTAAAATATAATAGCATGGGTTGCTATTGATTGTCAATTTATTTATAATAGACTGTTGGTAGACTAATAGCAACTGAATGGGAGAATAAAAATGGAACTTGATTTAAAAAATCTGAAAACAAAAGATTTTTACTACGATCTTCCAGAGGAATTGATTGCGCAGACGCCGGCGGAACCGAGGGATTCTTCCCGCCTGCTGACGCTGAACCGCAAAACGGGAGAAATAGAGCATCGGCACTTTTATGATATCATCGATTACCTGAATCCGGGGGACTGCCTGGTGCTCAATGATTCCCGTGTCCTTCCGGCGAGGCTGTTCGGAATAAAAGACGAAACGGGCGCCAAGGTTGAATTCCTGCTGCTGAATCACCGGGAAGGGGATATCTGGGAGGTTTTGACCGGACCCGGAAGACGGGCTAAAATCGGATCGAAATTTACGTTTGGAAACGGACTTATGCATGCGGAGGTCCTGAATATCATAGAAGACGGGAACCGCCTTGCCCGTTTCACCTGTGAAGGAAATTTCTATGAAATACTGGACAAAATAGGACAGATGCCGCTGCCGCACTATATCAAAGAAGAACTGAGAGATAACGAACGGTATCAGACTGTCTATTCAAAAGAAGTTGGGTCGGCCGCCGCGCCGACGGCGGGGCTTCATTTTACCCCGGAACTGCTCCAGAAAATCAGGGACAAAGGAATTGAGCTCGCCTTTGTTACGCTTCACGTTGGTCTTGGCACTTTTCGCCCTGTCACAGCCGAAAAAATTACGGAGCATAAGATGCATTCGGAGCATTACTATCTTTCCGCGAAGACGGCTGACCTCATCAACAGGACGAAAAAGAACGGAGGGCGGGTGATCGCCGTTGGAACCACAAGCTGCAGGACGCTGGAGGCAGTAGGGACAAAAGAAGGCTGTATTCGGGAATGTGCCGGATGGACGGATATTTTTATTTATCCTGGTTATCGGTTCAAGGTGCTGGATGGGTTGATTACAAATTTTCATCTTCCCGAAAGCACATTAATCATGCTGGTTTCCGCCCTTGCCGGTTATGACTATATTATGAATGCTTACCGGACAGCGGTTGAAGAGAAATACCGCTTTTTCAGTTTCGGTGACGCGATGTTTATCTATGAATAAAGGATGGCTGCTATGTATCGTCTCATGAAAAACTGCGGCACGGCCAGGCGCGGCGAGTTTGAAACGCCGCACGGTACGATTCAGATGCCGGCATTTATGAATGTCGCAACCGCCGGGGCAATTAAAGGCGCGGTATCCGCGCTGGACTTAAAAAAACTGAAATGTCAGGTGCAGCTTTGCAATACCTATCATCTGCATCTCCGCCCTGGCGATGAAACTGTAAAATCACTGGGGGGACTTCACAAGTTTACCCGTTGGGACGGCCCGATTTTAACGGACAGCGGTGGATTTCAGGTTTTCTCTCTTGCAAAACTGAGAAATATTACGGAAGACGGCGTTACCTTTGCGTCCCATATTGACGGCCGGAAAATTTTCATGGGGCCGGAGGAAAGCATGAAAATACAGTCGAACCTTGCATCCACGATTGCAATGGCCTTTGACGAGTGCGTGCAGAATCCCGCACCATACGAATATGCGAGGGAATCCTGCGAACGTACCATCCGCTGGCTGAAACGTTCCAAAGCGGCGATGGATCGTCTGAATCGGGAGCCCGGAGCCATTAATCCGAGACAGATGCTGTTCGGAATCAATCAGGGAAGCACCTATGAAGATCTTCGGATCGACTGCATGAAAAGGATCCGGGAGCTTAATCTGGATGGCTATGCAATCGGCGGTCTGGCTGTCGGGGAACGCAGTGAGGAAATGTACCGCATTATTGATGCGGTTATTCCGGAAATGCCGCAGGACAAGCCGAGATACCTGATGGGTGTTGGAACGCCGGAGAACATTTTGGAAGCGGTCAAAAGGGGTGTGGACCTGTTCGACTGCGTCATGCCCACCCGCAACGCCAGGCATGGGCATGTTTTCACCTGGCAGGGACGGCGGAATCTGTTCAATGCAAAATACGAGTTGGATGAATCCCCGCTGGACTCCGACTGCGACTGTCCGGTCTGCAAAAATTTTTCCCGTGCTTATATCCATCATTTATTCAAAAGCGGGGAAATGCTGGCCATGCGGCTTTGCGTCATGCATAATATTTATTTTTACAACAGTCTGTTTGAAAAAATCAGGATTTCTTTGGACAATGGGACCTTTGAACGGTATTATCAGGAGAATCTGGAAGTTTTAAACCGCAGAATTTGAGAAAACCTTGCATGAAAACATTTTTGCTGATATAATCTAAGCATTAAGAGAGAGGTGTTGGTTACTAATGAACTTTTTACTGACCGGCGGAGCTGCCGGAGCGGGCGACAGCCTTTGGATTACCATCCTTTATATGGCTGTAATCGTCGGCATTTTTTACTTCCTTTTGATGAGACCCCAGCAAAAGAAGAAGAAACAGGAAGAAAAAATGCGCAGCAGTGTTCAGATCGGCGATGATATCACGACAATCGGCGGAATTGTTGGCCGTGTTGTAGGAATGAAAGACGATGCGAACACACTGATTATTGAAACCGGTACCGACCGTGCAAAAATGAAAATTAAAAAATGGGCAGTTGGAAGTGTGGATACGGTCCATGATACTGCGGAATAGTCATTTTCAGCAGTAATATCCGCCGCTTTCTCTGAATATCTATTAGTCAGGATATTGGAGGGGGCGGTTACGATAAAAAGTTCTAAGTCAATGAATAAAAAACCTGTTCTGGACGCTGTTCGCGCGATTGTGATCGGCTCCGTTGCAGGGGCTTTCCTATGTGCTGCTTTTTTGGGAGTTTTAGCATTGGCTTTTGTTTCGGCAGAAAGCATCCCGCAGGGGCTTTTGTCGCCCTTGGTCATAGCAGTGTCTGTTCTCAGCGCGTTTGCCGCCGGATATATTGCGGCTAAAATTTCGAAAAAACGTGGGCTATTGTTCGGCGCGGCGGCCGGAATGCTTCTTTTTGCGCTGCTTTTGTTCTCGGGACTTGCAATTTCTAATAAAGCGACGGAGCCGGCCCAATCCGGTGTCCGTCTGTTGGTTATGGTTTTGTCCGGTTCTGTCGGCGGTGTTCTGTCGGTCAGCAAAAAAACGAAGTCGAAGCATAAATAATTTTGACTATTTCTTGTAACGTTGCTATAATAGTTTCGACCTTATCTAACACAGTGAAACGGAGGCTTTTAAATTGAAGCAGATTAGAACGCTGAATCAAGCGAATCTTAAGGAAAGCGCTGCAAAAGGCGGCTGCGGCGAATGCCAGGCATCCTGCCAGTCGGCATGCAAGACTTCCTGCACGGTTTCCAACCAGAAATGCGAAAATAAGAACAGATAATAACAGAATTTGAATGGTTTTAAAATAACCGCAAAAGGGACAGAATTCTGTCCCTTAAATTTTGTTCGGATGGAGAAATGTAAATGATTCACAAGTATTCCTTAAACGGCTATCATATCGTTTTGGATGCCAACAGCGGTGCCGTGCATTTGTTTGACGACGCTCCGTTTGACATGCTGGATTATTTGGAGGAAGGCGAAATTCCCGAACACCTGCCTGAAGCGATGATGGACGCTTTAAAGGACCGTTATGATGAAGAGACAGTGCGGGAAGCATATGAGGAAATACGGGAGCTGAACAGGAAAGGCCAGCTGTATTCTCCGGATGAGTATGAAAAATTTGCGGCTATGCTGAAAAGCGCGCCAATCAAGTCCATGTGTCTGAATATTGCGCACGACTGCAATCTTAGGTGCGAATACTGTTTTGCCGCTCAGGGGGATTTTGGCGGAGAGAGAATGCTGATGCCGTTTGAGGTTGCAAAAAGCGCAATCGATTTTTTGATTGAGAAATCAAAAGGGCGCCATAATCTTGAGGTCGATTTTTTTGGCGGCGAACCGCTGATGAATTTTGACGTAGTGAAAAAAACAGTGGAATACGCGCGCAGTATTGAAAAAAAATACGATAAAAACTTTCGATTTACCATTACGACGAATGGTTTGCTGTTAAGTGATGATAAGATCGATTTTATTAACCGCGAAATGTCCAACTGTATTTTATCCTTTGACGGCAGAAAGAGCGTTCATGACAGGCTTCGAGTCAGAGTGGACGGTTCTGGGTGCTATGACAGCGTCTTGCCGAAATTTCAAAAGCTGGTCGAGAAGCGCAGTAAAGATAAGGATTATTACGTCAGGGGAACTTTCACGAAATATAATCTGGATTTTACAAAGGACATTCAGCATTTGTTGGATTTGGGCTTCAATGAAATCTCTATGGAGCCGGTCGTTTCGGAAGAAAAGCTGGATTATTCCGTCAAGGAAGAGGACTTGCCCAGAATTTTCGAGGAATATGAAACACTGTCCAATTTGATTATTCAGCGCAGTAAAGAGGGGAAGGGATTTGACTTTTACCACTTTATGATCGATCTGAATCAGGGCCCCTGTGCCATCAGAAGGCTGCGCGGCTGCAGTTGCGGAAACGAATATGTTGCGATAACCCCCACGGGAGACATTTATCCGTGCCATCAGTTTGTGGGCCAGGAAGAATGGAAAATGGGCAGTGTCCTGGACGGCAGTCTGGATACCGGCATGAAGGACAGCTTTGCTCTAGCCAACGTTTATTCTAAACCGGAGTGCAAAAATTGCTGGGCTAAATTTTACTGCAGCGGCGGCTGCAACGCAAACAACCTGCAGTACGAGGGAGATATTCACAAGCCGCATGCCATTTCCTGTTCGCTGGAAAAGAAGAGGCTTGAATGTGCCATCATGATTCAGGCGGCGCTGGCAGATCAAAAATAAGTTTTTTTCATTTTTATAGGTTTACATAAATTTGCAGGCCTAATTTTTACATAATTTATAAAAATGAAGATCCTGTATTTTTTTGTATTGATTCGAGTCGTGAATTGGTTTAGTATAAAGATATAAAATCGTCCGGAGGAAGATAATGGAATCTCAGAAAGTTGGATTTATCGGAGGCGGAAATATGACGTCCGCCATTGTTTGTGGTGTCGCCAAAGCAAATACTTTCCCTGCGGATCACATTTATGTATTTGATATTCATCAGGAGAAACGGGAGAATCTGCACCAAAAAGCAGGTGTTTTGGCCGTGGATTCGGCCCTCGATCTGGTCAGAACATGTGATATTATTTTTCTCGCTGTAAAACCCCAGAGCTTTCCTGAGATGCTTTCTGAAATCCGTTCGGCGGTCAATGAAACGAAAACTTTGGTCTCTATTGCAGCCGGCATCTCTTCAGAGTCCATTACAGATGCCCTTGCCTGCAGTTGCCCTGTGATTCGCGCAATGCCGAATACCCCGCTTTTAATGGGCAAGGGTGCTACTGCCGTCTGCAGAACCGGAAATGTAACGGACATTGCCTATCAATTGGTTTTAAATCTTTTTTCTTCCTGCGGTATCGTTTCACAGATTGTTGAAAGCCAAATGGACGCTGTCATCAGCGTAAACGGCAGCAGCCCGGCTTATATTTATCTGTTTGCCAAAGCGGTAATCGAAAGCGCGGAGAAGCAGGGAATAGAGCCTGGCATATCGCTTCCTCTCTTTTGCCAGACGCTGGAAGGCAGTGCTAAAATGCTTTTGGATTCGGGAAATACGCCGGATGAGCTGATTCAGAAAGTCTCTTCCAAGGGAGGCACAACGGTTGCGGCGCTGGATGTTTTGAAGAAGAGCCAATTCGAAAAGGTTATCGATGAAGCCATGAAAGCTTGTACTGAGCGAGCGATTGAATTGGGAAAGTAAACATAGAATCCGTTTGTCCCTCATACATTTTGATAGATGCTCCGTTGGGAGGAATGTATGAGTATGAGCAGGGTAATTGTTGTTGCCCGCGGAATTCGTAAAAAATCAACATTCTGCGGGCGTGAGATGTTGAAAGCGGCGCGGCTGAACTGGGAGCTGGTACTTCTGGCGCTTGTGTTTTTGGCGGGAATGGCCGTGGGGGCCGTTTACGCAAGAAATGCGGATACGCAGGCGCTGGAGCGGATGGATTTCCTTTTTGCCGGGAATTTTAAAGCGCGCCTGACCGCTTCTTTTCTTTCCATTTTCACAGCGTCTTTTGCTTCGGCTTTCCTTTTCGTTTTCGCGTGTTTTTTATGCGGTCTTTCCATGTGGGGAGTGCTGCTGATCCCGTTTATTCCTTTTTTCAGAGGATTTGGACTGGGACTTACTTCCGGGTACCTTTACGCGGCTTACGGCGGGCTTGGGATTTTATTTAATCTGGTCGTGATATTGCCCGGCGCTTTAGCCTGTTGCATATCGGTTTTGCTTGCCGCCAGGGAGGGAATTGGTTTTTCCCGCCTGCTGGTGTCCTGCGGTTCCAAAACGGTAAACCAAGCAAAGCTGAAAATTTACATTTTGCAATTCGGCGCCATTTTGGGAGTCGCTTTTTTATCGGCACTGATTGATTTGCTTTTATCCGCCTGTTTCGGCGGCCTGTTTTCTTTTTAACAAAATTGAGGGGATAGAACAAAATGAAGGATTTTTGTTCAAGTTTCAGTGATTATTTAGTGAACCAAAAATCGGTTTCAGCGAATACACTGGAGTCGTATGTAAGAGATGTGGAACATTTTATTTCTTATTTGACCAAAAGCGGGAAGGATGATCCGGCGTTGGTTGATGCGGACCAAATCAACTCTTATATTGAGGACATGAAACAGAACAAAAAGTCCGACGCAACCATCACACGAAATATCGCATCCATTCGATGCTTTTATCAGTATATGCTTCTTTTCGGCTATACTACGGTTAATCCGGCAAAAGCGATTCACCTGGAGAAGATCGAAAAAAAATTCCCACAGATCTTAAGCGGAAAAGAAATTGAACTGCTGTTATCGCAGCCAAACACCAGAGAGCCAAAAGGGTGCCGCGATAAGGCAATGCTGGAACTTCTTTATGCGACGGGGATCCGGGCAACCGAGTTGGTGGATCTGGATATCGGCAGCATAAATCTGCGAACCGGAATGCTGCGTTGCAGTACAGCCCGAAGCGAGCGTGTGATTCCGGTATATCCCACCGCGATCAGCGCAATATCCGATTACATTGTCAGGGTACGATCCCATATGATCACACCCGCGGGGGGACAGGCCTTGTTTGTCAACCTGAACGGGCGCCGGTTAACCCGTCAGGGCTTTTGGAAGATCGTAAAGGGGTATGCGGAACAGGCCAAAATTGTGAAAGAAATTACACCGCACACCTTGCGCCATTCTTTTGCGCTTCATCTTTTGGAAAACGGGGCTGAACTGAAGGACATTCAGGCCATGCTGGGTCATGCCGACATCTCGTCCACACAGGTTTATGTCCATTTATTAAATGATCATTGCAAGGAAGTGTATAATCAATGCCATCCCAGGGCTAAATTAGGGTAGGGGAGAGATACTTTTTGGGACTTTTTCACATTGACTATAATAAGCCTGGCCCCGGCGTAAGGAAAGACGAGCCGAAAAAGAATGCGTTCATCCGTTTCTTTGCAATCCTTTTTCGAAAGTTTACTCAATTGGTAGAACTTAATCTACTATTCTCTGTTTTTGCTATCATTGCGCTGGCAATCACTTATTTGCTTCGAAATCTGATTCCTGATTTTTTGCTGGTCATCATACCCATTCTGCTGATATCACCGTCTTTAGCAGGTTTGACTTTTGTAACAAGAAATTATGCCCGCGAAGAACACGCGTTTTTAATGGGAGATTTTTTCGATGCGATAAAACAAAATTGGAAGATGTTTCTGGCAAACGGAGTTGTTTGTATTCTCCTGTATTTGGTGCTTAGCGTTTCGATTCGGTTTTATTATCATAAACTTACGGATGGAACTTTATACGCGGTTGCTTTGTGCCTTTGCATCGCAATAGCACTCTTACTGTTATTTGCCCAATATTATGTTCCGCTCATGGCGGTAACATTTGACTTAAATCTTCTGCAAATTTACAAAAATGCATTAATCTTTGCAATTATCGGATTGTGGCGTAATATTCTGATTACCATACTATTGGCGGTTTTGACACTGATTCTCTATTTATCTCAGATTATGGCGCTCAGTTTGATGATTGGGATCGTATTTGTATTAACGTTGCTGTTTTCTTTCGGAATGTTTTTGATTAATTTTACAATCTATCCGTTGGTTGACAAAACAATGATTCAGCCATATCAGAACAGTCTTCAGGGTGAATCCGATAAAAAGGAATAGCAATACAGACAGTTATTTTAAAGGAGCGGTATAAGCCGCCCCTTTATTTTTTATTCTCTTTGTTTACAAGAGGGCCTCTTTGCTTCACGTGAGAAAGAGGATTAGCCTGCGCAGCTGTTTCCATCTGTTCATTTGAAAGATGCGTGTAAATTTCGGTCGTGCTCAGATTCTCATGACCCAGAATGTCCTTTAAGACTCGAATATCAACGTGCCCGTGTTGGTACATTAATGTGGCAGCCGTATGGCGGAGCTTATGCACGGAATAGCCGGGTCCGCCTAAATCAATTTCAGACAAATATTTTTTTACCAGATACTGAACGGTTTTGGGGCTGATCCTTTTTCGCTGGCCGCTGATAAACAGAGCGTTCTTATCGATCAAACCTTCCCGAGGGCGCACAGCCAAATAGCGCTTTATTGCATCGTGGCATGCTTCGTTTAAATAAACGATTCGTTCCTTGTTGCCTTTGCCGGTTATTTTCACAGTGGAATTTCCTTCGTGAAGATCTGTTAAATTCAGACCTACAAGCTCTGAAAGGCGCATTCCACAATTTAAGAAAAGGACTAAAATGCAATAGTCTCTTTCTCTTGTTTTTCCTTCAACTTTTGAAAGAAGTTCCAAACTTTGCTCAAGGGACAAATACTTTGGAAGTGATTTTTTAGTTTTAGGTGTTTCCAGCTCTTTGACAGGGTTGTTTTCAAGTTTTCCGGCTTTGTTGGTCAGGTATTTAAAAAAGCTGCGAAGACTTGACACTTTTCGCGATCTGGTGGCCGAACTGTTGCTGCGTTCGGAACTCAGATAATTCATATATTCGAATACCTGTGTCAGATCGATTGTTTTGACCAGATCAATCGTAACGTCTGAAATTTTTATTTTCTCAAATTTTGTCCCCGGCGGAACCAATCCGCGCTGCAGTTTTATGTAACGAAAAAAAGTACGAAGATCGAGATAGTATTCTTCAACAGTTTTCGGTGATTTTCCGCGAATTGTACCAATGTAGCCCAGAAATTCACGGACTACCGGCGGTGCCTCTGCAAGTGTTTCAGGTTTCATTTAGTACAAATCCTTTCACGAATCGAATAAAAACCAGTTTTTAGGTTTTTGAATCCCCTAAATTATACAAAATATTTATTTTGTATAATTATATCCCGTTTTTTTAGTTCTGTCAAGGTTCTTTATTTCCTACCGTTCCATCAATGGGATAATTCCTCCGACGTCCAAAAGAGGTCCGTCATAGAGTGAAATGATTTCGATTTTTCTACAGTCAAGAAATTTTTTGATTTTTAGGTAATCCGGATGATGAGTTGGATTGCCGGCAAATGCTATTTTTCTTTTCCCGATCAGACAGCAGGCTCCACCCAAAAATCCATAAGGAAATCCCGTAAGTTTAATGAATCCAGGCTGAATTTTCAGAACGTCCATACCTGCCTTCAATGCTGCCGCCTGAATTCCGCAATCCGCTGTAATAATGGATTTTTCGTCCGCTATTGCAACCGAGCATTTTGTGTATCCTTGTCTGACATCAACAAATTTTATATTTTCTTCTTCTGAAAAATGCAAAAGAGTCGGATCGATAATCTTTTTATTTGCAATTAGAAATTTTCCGACGCGAGCCGCATTTAAAGCACAGTCCTTCGGATAAGGACTTTTGATCATGAAAGTTGATTCCGTAATGCGAAATTTGTAACTTTCTAATGCCAATTTTAGGGATTCTTCCCCTTTTGCCGCAATGATTCTGTTGCCTCCCAAAGGATGACATAACAGGTCTGCGTGGCTTTGCACCGGGGACTCAAGAAACTTTGCCGGTTGCACGGGAATTACTTTGACACCAAGACCGGTTAGCCCCAACAGGATACCGGGATATGTATCGGAGACGGCTGCCAAAGCGACGTCCGACTCCGGAAGATTCGGGGTTTTCAGAAAACGCATGATTACTCCTGCCTCAATGCGTCTACCGGTTTTAAACATGCTGCCTTATAAGCCGGATAAACGCCGAAAATAATGCCGGTAAGAACAGAAAAGCCTGTTGCCAGTAAAATAATGTCCGTTCGGATGCTAAGCATTACATGCAGGTAGGATGCTCCGGCGAATGAGACCAAATACCCTACCCCTATTCCAAGAACGCATCCGATTACGGAAATCAGCGCGGCTTCAAACAAGAATTCCAGCATAATAGCTCCACGGGTAGCGCCCAGAGCTTTTTTAATGCCGATTTCCCTGGTCCTTTCGTTTACCGACACAAGCATTACCGTCATAATGCTCAGGCTTGCCACCAGTAATGATATGGACCCCACCGCAGATAGAATTAATGTTACAAGATCGAGAATCTGTATTAACCCGTCTTTTTGCTTTGCAAGGTTGTTGGAAACGAACGCGTCTTCAGTACCGTTGCTCGCGTCTAAATTACTGACAATCATCTTTCCCACAGTTTCAGCGCTATCCCCCGCTTTGATTTTAACTGCGATTTCGTCGAAATCGCTGCGGCCGGTTGAAGCCTGGACGGTTGTATAAGGGACATATACAAATGTGGGAATATAATCGCCGATCAGATTCTGCAAAAGGCCGGTTCCGGTCTTGATCACACCAACGACGGTAAATGGCTGCTCAATCCCGCCGCATTGAAAAGAAATACTTTTACCAATGATATTGCTTCTTTGGTAAGCGCTTTTGGAAAACTCTTCATCGACCAGGCAAACATTTGCACAGGTATTGACATCTCTCTTATTGAACAGACGGCCATAAAGAACCTTTACGGAAATGATATCGCTTGCCTTGGTGTCAATGCCCCAAAGCAATGCGGTTGTGGCGCCTTTCCGAAGGGAAATACTCGTGTTTTCCACAAGAATCGGAGATGCCTGCTGAACCTGGCTGATTTTTCGAATCGAATTTAACTCTCCGGAGGTAAGCGAGACATTTGTTCCCTTTTTTGTGGTAATCGACAGGCCGCTGAGTCCGAGACTATCTAGCTCTGAGTTTAAGGAATTTGTTCCGCACTGACTGATGCTTGCAACGATGATTACGGAAGAAACTCCGATCACGATGCCCAATATGGTTAAAAAGGTTCTGGCGCTTTTTCGTCCCAGATTCCGGAAAGCGGATTTCAGGTAATCAATCACGGCGCATTCACCGCCTTGCTTATGACGGGTACGACATGTTCGCCTTCCGTAATATTTTCCGCATCCGTTACAACGCAATCCCCTTTGGAAACGCCGGATATGATTTCGAAGCCGCTGTCAAATTCCCGTCCGGTTTTCACGGGAGTTTTTACCGTTTTGCCGCCGGAAACACACAGCACATATTCGTTTCCGTTATCATCAGCCTGAACGGCGCTGTATGGCGCGACCAGAACGGAGGAGTCATTGGAAGTTATAATTTTTGCCTTTGCGGTAAATCCGGGCTTAATGTCTTCTTTCGGATTGTCTACGCTGACCAGAACCTCAACAACGGTGTTCTGCCCGGAGGCAGTCTGAATTTGCTTGGCTTCACTCGATATTTCCTTTACTGTTCCGGAATAGCAGGAATTTTTAAACCCAACGCCGCTTATTTCCGCTTTTTGACCCGCTTTAATGTCGGCGATCTGTGACTCGTTCACACTCAAACGAACCTGCAATGCAGCGGAGTCTTGAATCGTAACCGCAGGCTTTCTGGCGTCAATATAATAGCCGGTATCCGGTACGGAGACGGAAGCCACCGTACCGCTGACGGGAGCTAATAATGTCTGCGTTTTTTGTTGAGTCACCTGTTCGGCAGCGCCGTAGGGAGAATACGTTTCGTACGCTGAATCAGCATCTGCTGAGGTTGTCGTTACCACCATCAAGGCCTGTCCTTTTTTAACCTGTTGGCCTGTTTTTACAAAGATTTTTTTTGATATGGAATTGGTCGGCGCATATACGTTTCCGTCGGCGATTTCTTCCACTTTTCCTGTACAGGTAATGGACTCGACTTGTGATTCCGGTTCCAGTCTGATTACGCCAATCTTTAAAATGGAATTTTTTATAACATTGCCGGCTATAAAAATAGCAGCCGCAGCAATGAGCGTAAAGGTAAAAAGCATTACAAAACGTTTCATTTTCATTCCCCCATCTCAGGTTATTTTGTGAGGAGAGATGAAAATTATAACGTCTTCCAGAAAAGTTGCCTTGAATAAATTTTTTTAAACTCAACACAATACTATTGAGGTGATTTTTCATGAGCATCATTCAATGTGATGTAGACTGCATCTATCAGCGTGACGGTTACTGTACCCTGGAAACGCCCTCAGCCATCACAAACTACACCGGCGACGGGTGCGTGCATTGTATCAAAGTGACTCCCCGCTCCCCGGACGATATTATTCAATCGCGGCCTCAAACGCCTCCCTCACATTTTTGACGCCGATCAGCCGGATTCCGCTCCATTTGTTACGGATTCTATTTAGGCTGTGATATGGAAGAATGCAGGATTCAAATCCCAGGCGTTTTGCTTCACTGATGCGGGCGTCGCTATGCGTAACGGAACGCAATTCGCCCGCAAGTCCAATTTCGCCGAATACGATCGCGGAATCGTTGAGCGGCTTATTTTTTAAACTTGAAGTAAGCGCAAGCGCTACCGCAAGATCACAGGCCGGTTCCTCCAATCTCAATCCACCCACGACGTTTACATAAGCGTCAAGATTCGAAAAATAGTATCCGGCCCGTTTTTCAAGGACTGCGAGCAGAAGAGACATTCGGTTATAGTCAAAGCCGGTAGCCATACGGCGGGGGGTTCCATAACCGGAAGTTGTTGCCAGACCCTGGATTTCAGCTAAGATCGGCCGCGACCCTTCCATCACGCAGGTGACACAGGTGCCGGAAACATGGCTTGGCCGGCCTGACAGCATTGCTTTTGACGGGTTGTCCACCGGGTGGAGCCCGTCTTCCTCCATCTCAAAGACACCGATTTCATTTGTGGAGCCGTAACGGTTTTTAATCGCTCGAAGCATTCTGTACGACATTTGCCGATCACCCTCAAAGTAAAGAACCGCGTCAACAATATGCTCCAGAACCTTAGGCCCCGCAATGGCTCCATCTTTGTTGACGTGGCCGACAATGATAACCGGAATTTCCAGTGTCTTAGCTGCACGCATAATTGCGTTCGTACATTCTCTTACCTGTGTTACGCTTCCCGGGGAAGAATTTAAATCCGTAAAATTCATTGTTTGAATCGAATCGATCATGACAAGATCCGGTTTTTGTTCACGAATTTGTTCTATAATCGCCTGAATATCCGTTTCGGTCAAGATGTAAAGGTTTTCACAGGTAACCCCCAGCCGTTCCGCGCGGAGCTTGATCTGTCGTCCTGATTCTTCTCCCGAGACATATAGGATTTTCAGGGATTGCCCCAAGTACTGACAAATTTGAAGAAGGATGGTTGATTTTCCGATACCCGGTTCCCCGCCGACCAGAATCAGCGAACCCTTTACGATTCCACCCCCCAGCACACGGTCCAGTTCACTCATTCCCGTATGGTACCTTTCCTCTTCGGACGCGGAAAGCGCGCCAAGAGCGACTGCCTGAGGAAGGGACCTCCTTAATCCGCTCTGACCGACCGCTTTTTTGGAAACGGGTTGCACTATCTCTTCGGTCATTGTATTCCATAGTCCGCAGCCGGGACATTTCCCGTACCATTTGGGAGATTCCAAACCGCATTCCGAGCAAACATAAACACTCTTGATTTTTCCGCCCATCTTCCCCATCCTGTCGTTTTAATAGTATTGTATTCATTATATTCGACTGTTTCCGATAATTCAAGAAGGTTGCCGAATCCCGGAGCAATAGTCTAAAAAGCCGCTGTAAATTGCAAAAGCTATTTTTTTCTGGTAGACAGGATCCTTCAGCTTGGTTTCTTCCTCTGCGTTGGATAGAAAACCGCACTCGACCAGAACAGAGGGAACTTTCGCCTCCCATAACAGATAAATAGAACTTGTTGCCGGTTTTGTTTCTCTTTTGTTGTCTATCTGCAATAATTTCATGACTTTGGCACGAAGATCTTCCGCAAGAGGCTTACTTTCCGCGTTGTTCTTGGAATAGAAGATCTGGGTGCCGTTATATTGGCTTTGAGTAAAATAGTTTTGGTGAATGCTGATAAAAATACAGTTTCCCTGCTTTTGCAGAATTTTTAACCTTTCATGCATGTCGCTTACTTTTCTCTCACGGATGGTTCCGAGAGTATTGTCGCCGATTGAGGTATCGCTTGTTCGAGTCATAACAACATGATAACCTGAAACGGTTAGAAGCTGCTCCAGATCCTTAGAAATTGACAGGTTGATTTCCTTTTCAGGGATGCCGGATCTGCCGGAGGCTCCCCCGTCTTCCCCGCCGTGGCCTGCGTCAATCACCACGGTTTTCGGCGCCTGGCTGCTCTCAAGCGTAGATGCGATTTGGTCGATTCGGCGATAGGAGAGAAACGATAGCATTAAAAATGCAATGCAGCAAATAATTAGTACAAACACAGGGATGGAATTACTCCAGAAATTATTCTTTGAATTGCTCAAATTGATCACCCCGTGCCATATTTATATGCGTAGCTTGATTTGTGTTATGCTTTCTTGTTTTCCGTCCAAATTTACGTTTGCTGCAATCTGGAGCGGTATCATAGAAGTGCAGAGGTCAAACACCCAAAATGTGATAGAATTAAGGAAAGAATGATGGGGTGTTTGAAATGCGCAAATATGATAAGGAATTTAAAGAAGAAGCAGTCAAACTGTCG
>NZ_JBJKOP010000030.1:0-10882 GCF_046707225.1 Caproicibacter sp.
GCTGACTGCTTTTTTCCAAGTCTTTCACATTTTTGTTCCTCCTTTTTATTTTGGCCTATGGACGTACGAAAGAGTTGCCGGGCAGGGGAATCAGTCTCCCCTCTGAATAGTCCATCGGTGTCATCCCCTTTCTGAAACAAAAATTATATTTCGGATGCTGCGCAGCATGGAAATCAATGGAATGAAAGCTTGTAAACCAAAGAAACAAGCAGGTCACACGGCCTTAATCTACTCAGCTTCATTCAACAATGCGGCCATTGTTAAGCTGCATTTTTCTATCACATATTTGCGCAACAGTATTATCGTGAGTAGCAATTAAGATTGTAGCCCCACAATTGTTTAATCTTTTTAATATATCCAATACTTCATATTTGTTGTTATCATCCAAAGAAGAAGTCGGTTCGTCCGCTAAAATCATATTGGGATGTGTGACAACTGCTCGGGCGATTGCAACACGTTGACATTCTCCACCTGAAAGCATATGCGGATACATTTTTAATTTATTTAAAATACCAAGAGACTCTGCAACTGTGGAAACTTTTTTCTCAACTTGATCTTTTTTAATTCTTTGATATTTTAAAGGTAAAGCTATATTATAGAAAATATTTCTGTTTTTTATTAATGCAAAATGCTGAAGCACAAAACCAACATGAGTGTTTCTGAATCTTGCCATCTCTGATTCATTTCCAACAATTGGTTTATGATTAAATAAATACTCTCCACTGCTTTGTGTTAATAGAGCTCCAGCAATATTTAAGAGAGTTGTTTTTCCCGAACCACTTGGCCCCATAATCGCAACCATCTCATTTTTATCTATTTTTAAGTTTATATGATCGAGCGCTTTTGTTTCGATTTTTTTATATCTATAATATTTGCATATATTTTTGAATTCCATCATAGAAATTCCTCCTTTATCTCTAATCTTCTTTTTGAATAGAAGTATACATATTACTTTTATTTATATAAATGTTTAAAACGAGACATATTCCGATAATAACCATAATCAGCAAAACAGCAATTTGACCGACTGATTGATTAAGCAATATACGCTCTGAAAAATATATAATTTCATGTCCCATCAAAATCATATTAATAAAAACTGATAATCCAAATGACAATATAAATTGAATTGTAATTCCAGAGAATATTCTTGATTTCAATTGACTTATACTGCACCCACTTATTAAGTGAATTGCATAGATTTTTTTATTTCTATTAAAATGCCATATCGTTAAAAATGTAAAAACAATTGATAATATCGCAAATAAAAGAGCAGATAAAAGTCGAAATACTCCTTTACTCGACTGCATACTATTTGAAATATTTGTAATATAAGGATAAACATAGCCTTCGTTTAGAACATATTTCAAATTTAATTTATTGCTAACTGCATCAACTTTAGCCTTATAATTATAATAATCTTCGCCATTATTTATTTTTATATATCCCCAGTTTTTCAATGAATACAATATATTTTGAAACCTCTTATCATCCTTACTGATAGGAGTAGATTTTACTTCTAACGAAGGAATTAAAATATAGTCATCCATAAAATAAATATTATTATTTATTGTTATTGAAGTGTTTCTTTTCAAAAATCCAATAACTTTTATAGAAATATCTTTAGATAAATAATTAAAGTTTATAATGTCACCTATATCAGCTGAATTAATATAATTATATCCCAGTATCGCTGGAACGGCTTTATCATTAAAAGTAAAATCGTTTTCATGAAAGCTTTGTCCGCTAAATATTTGATTTTTTAACGAAAAATAATCATATGCTTTTTTATTAATTTGTGCGGATTTTAAAGAAACACCAATTTTATCGTTTGCTCTAAAACTATCTGTCCCATAATCTGTACGAAACTCATCTTTATAATCAAAACTGTTATCCAGTAATAATAACATTTGGGTATCAAATTCCAAATAATTGAATTTTTTGTTAAGAGACTGATGAAATTCTTTCATACGATTCAAAGCGTTTTTTTCAGAAAAAAAATCCGATAATGTCTCTTGATTTTCCTCTCCATAGACATCACTTACCCGTAAATAAATTGTATCCACATTTTTATTGCTAAAGTCAACAACCTTATTCGCAGCTTCTTCGTAGCTCCTATTCGCAAACATCAATACCGTTGACGCTATGGTAAGTACACAAAAACATACGACGATGTATATTAAATTTATTTTTTGATATCTCATTATCATTTCACTCCAGTTCTTATAAAAAAATGATTTGATATTCGCATATATATATAAATTATCAGACAAAGAATGGCATATATTATAATTGAAAATTCGCTAAAATAAAAGAAATAAAATTTTAAACGAAAATTTTGAAAAAATTTTAAATATATACCTACGTATATTAAGAAATCAAAAGAAACATTTACAGCTATCAAAAATGTGATATTTTTAAGCAAATCAAACCATATATTTTTAAAATTTACGCCTATGATTCTTTCAACGTTAAGTTCCTCTCTATAATTATATAAAACAAATAATGAAATTAGAATTATAAGTATACCAATAAATACTATGACTAAAACGTTTAATACAAATTCATCGTGATCATTAAAAAGATATCTTTCCATAAAATGAGTGTTATTTTCTTTTATTATTTTAATGTCATTATTTTTTTGTATTTCCTTGACTGCTTTTTGACAATTTGTACTATCAATAGTAATTTTTCTAAAATTATTATTGATAGACTCTAAATTTATATAAGCGATATTATCTAACATGTTACTTATAGTTGAAGAAAATACACCTATTATTTGATATTTTGTGCTTTCAAATACAAAATACTTATTTCCTTGTTGATCTTCTACACAATTATTAGAATTTAAAATATTTCTGCCAACAACAGCTTTATTAAAACCATTGAAAAAATCATGTTTAGTAAAAAAATTACCTTCAATCAATGCATATGCATCACTGTCTATATTGCAATTCCCGCAAATCCCAAATACTTTCATGTCCGGATAATCATAAACTGTAGATAGGATAGCTATATCCGGATATTCATTTACTAGATCACGCAACGAGGGGACTTCTTGTTTTTCAAAAAGGACTGTAATAGCATTGTCAGACATCAATGAATTTGAGGCAAGTTTCTGTATTTTAACAATATTTAGATAATTTATATATCCAATAAATATTGTTTCCATCAATAGAATCATTATGGAAAATCCTAATTTAAATTTTTTCATATTATTTACCTATCTTATATATTGTGTCATTGCAGCTTAAAAGCAGCAATGACACAATATCTTAGTTAATTATATCATCATAAAATTTACCCGTTTGCTTTCACTCTGTTCCATAATAGAGATGATAAGTGGATAAAGCGCCTTGTCCAACATTTCCGGTTGATACTTGGACTCTTCCATATCCCCATGTTCTACCAGATTCCCAGTATGTTGAGGATGGTTCTTCAGCCCAGACCCGAATGTTAGAATAATGGTATACATCAGACCCATCACTCTTATTATCTAGATCCGTCCAACCTTCTGCACCAACGCCTACTCCGCTTTTCATAATCCACCAAGCTTTGCTATAAACAATAAAGTTACTGTTTAAATGGATTTTACTGTTTGGATCCAGCTCCGCAAAATGTTGTTTAGTGTAATCAACACGATGCTTCGTACTAGTAGGTTTATTTGTTGCCGCAAACGCGGGGACGCACACCATCATGGACAGCGCGAAAACCAGAACCAGGCTGACTGCTTTTTTCCAAGTCTTTAACATTTTTGTTCCTCCTTTTTATTTTGGCCTATGGACGTACGAAAGAGTTGCCGGGGAATCAGTCTCCCCTCTGAATAGTCCATCGGTGTCATCCTCTTTCTGAAACAAAAATTATATTTCGGATGCTGCGCAGCATGGAAATCAATGGAATGAAAGCCTGTAAATTTTTCTTTCTACTTACATAACACTTGAATAGCCGTTTTGTTACACTCTTTTTGAAAATTTTTAAAAAAATTTTAGAAACTTTCAAAACGAGTGCTTCTGAGGGTGAACGATAAAAGCATGCCCAGCGGCTCAACCGCCGCCGGGCATGCGATTTATTTCTCCGGCCTTTTCCGGTGATATTTCCAATCCCCGGCTGCCTGAAGAATCACGTCAAGAAACAATATCCCGAGGAATACGTTTTTCAGCCACTGCGGGCTGGGGGTCAGCCAGAAAAAGAGATTGGTTTCGGTTGTGCTATTATATATATCATAGTTGTTAATTACATACCGAATCTTAGTATTGCAAACCAGTTTAAGATAGCGGCCGATTGACTATTCAAAAAGTCACTCTCAATCATTCTTTTCTATCCCTGATGCTTCACCGGAGAATGTCCAAATCAGCCAAGGAGAGTATTGGCTTCGTCTCACAAGGTAGACATATTCCTTTATATCACCGTCTGTGTAAGATACTTTTGTATGGTCATATTTTGCCGAGTAATGCTCATAAACAGCAATCAGATTGTTGTTTATGAAATCATTTGTCCATCCGTGGCTTTTTGCCAACTCGCTGTCCCCATATTGTTTTCTAATCCTTTGAGTTTCCTGAGCGGATAACCGAACCGTTTCAATGGAGAGGCTCTGCACAGCAAGATCACCTTTTCGTTCATACCCATGGTTTTTTTCGTCAAATTGCCACAAGCATGATTTCCAGGTATTGTAATCATTATTTTTCAGTGCTGTTAAATAGGTTTTCACGACCTTCACTGCATCTTGGTCTGTACTTTTCACGCAATTTTGAATGCTCCAAATTCGGAAACCAGCCAAACCGGCAGCAATCAGAACAGCGGCTGTTAAAACCAGCAGAATTATCTTGTGTTTGCTATCATTCAGTCTAAAATAAGTCTGAAAGCACCTTGGCATTTCTTGCTTCCTCCAAAAGTATAAAATATGGTGCTGGGTGCGAAACTCGGTCGAGTCCACCCCCGGCACCGCCTCTTACGGAATATTCCTCCTAGAATCCATATTTGATTTTTACGACTGGGGAACTCCGTAGTACCCACAATAAATTTCCGATCTACCAAAATTGTTAATTGAAGTCCCTGCGTAGGAAGACAATGCCTCATACGCTGAATTCGTAATTGAGGTATGAGCGGCTATTTTCACGTCACTTTTTGTTCTGCTGCCTGCTGTTCCGGAAACTGCGGTAACAAACATCGCATGGTCCATGGCGCTGGCACTGGTTGTACCATCCCAGTTAACAGAAAGGACATCTGTACGCCATTGGAGTAAAAGGCATATCCATATGGTCCCTCAGCGGAGGAGGTGATATTTCCAATCCCCGGCTGCCTGAAGAATCACGTCAAGAAACAATATCCCGAGGAATACGTTTTTCAGCCACTGCGGGCTGGGGGTCAGCAGGATAATCAGGAAAACGGCCAGAAAAAGAAAGAAGGTCTGATTAATAAAACAGTAAATGTGATAGAAATAGCCGTCTCCTTGTACGAGGAGATAGTTTCGTTCCATGATCCCTGACCGATAAATTTGGCTATTGACAAACCAGAGCCAAAAGAAAACGACTCTGATTTGCCAAAAAGGTCCGGGAACAGACCATGCGGCAATAAGCAGCACCAAGGATACAATCAGATAAAAGTTTTCCAAAAAGGGAAAGAAAAGACGCACCAGCTGTTTGTTGTATTTTTCAAATATCATAAGCACCCCATTCTTCGCGAAAAAATTGAGCCATATAAAAAAATCCGGTCTGAAAGTAAACAAAAGAGCTGTGTTTTACCTCGCGGCATAGTGGCTTTTACCCATTGCCCTAGAGATGCGGAACCGGGAGGTATTGCCATTTTGCGGCTGAGAAACGTTACGCGCGTTTTTTAACATATTAGCAGTATCGAAATTTGCTGACCAAGAAAAATTTATGATAAGGTTAACAAATATGCTGTCTTCGTATTTATGAAAAGCAGGTCGTTATCATTCATAACACAAGAGTAGGTTCCCTTTGGAAGGTTATCCATCATCACAAAATTTTGCGATTTAATATCATAAAACATTGGAAAGCCGTTTTCTATTCTGCTCCATATAACAGCTTTTTGATTGACAGCGGTAGGACCCAAAGATAATCCTTTTAATACAAGCAAAGGTGTAGCTGATGTTTCAGTCAATAATGTAAACCCCATGCCGTCAACCGTCTTTTTCTCTTTATCTGAATATATGGATGATGACGACTTATTGGAATGAAAAAGTTTCCCGGTATCGGGCATCGTTAATAAATCTGTGACAGAGATTGCATCTTGGCAGAAGTGAAACATGGAGGTTCCATTATCGATTAAGTATTTTTTTGCAGGACATTGGCTCTTGTTTAAAACCATAACCGGATTGCCCGTATTCTTATCAAATTCAAACCAGCCTACTGAGCTTTGGTAAATAAAGGGTTTCTGTGCCTGTTCTTTTACTAAAGAAATAGTTTCGTCAGAGATTTTATAAGCGTAAAGATTTATTTTATAGTTCCCGTCCGAATCAATTCCAACGATATCGTCAAAATAAATTGTATTATCCCTGATAACGCAGGGATTTGAATTCACAGCATAAATACTGCCGGATTCAGGGTCGACGGTATCTGTATAAAAGATTTTGTCTTTTTGTGTTCGAAAATCATAGATGTGGAGCGTTGTATCCGTCCAATCAGTAGACGTACTTTCCGCCCACAATAAATAATGATCGTTAATGGCTTTAAATTCTGCCGCATGCCCATTTTTTAAGCGAATCAAGGGGGTATATTGATTTCCTTCCAATGAATAGGAAGCGATAACAGGGCCGTTTTCACTGGAAAAACAAAAAAGCAAGGAACGCCTGTTGCTGAGGTTCCAAACCCAGGCATCGGAGATTTTGTCAACTGTAAATTTTTTTAGATTTTTATTTGAATTTGACTTACTAAAAGAAACAACCGGTTTGCCATACAGCATGGTTTCATCCTTTGTAACAATATTCATCTTAAGATATCGGTGATTATTTAAAACAGAAGCTCCGGCGTTTTCTGAAGCGGCAGGTTGTAAATAAGTCGTCGCAGCGGATGGACTCATTTTCTGAGTGCATCCGCTTAGAAGCGGGAAGCATCCGCACAATACAAATACTACAATGGATTTTTTGAGCATTTAATTCCCCTCCTTTAAAGAAAGGGGAGGATATCGCCTCCCCTCCTCTTACAACGGTTACCAGACAATTCCCCGCGTTCTGGTAAAATCACGCAATTTGGTTGCTGTTACAGAATAGTATTTCTCTAGATGATCCGACCATATTTTTTTGAGGGCATTGGCAGTTCGATAAACAATTTGATGCTGCGCCGAGACTTAAGGAGGATTTTACCTTGCGGTACTTTTTCTGCTTCGGTTTTAAAGTAATAGGCAGCTTTTCATGAGTCGGGAAAG
This sequence comes from Caproicibacter sp., assembly GCF_046707225.1. Classification (NCBI taxonomy): domain Bacteria; kingdom Bacillati; phylum Bacillota; class Clostridia; order Eubacteriales; family Acutalibacteraceae; genus Caproicibacter; species Caproicibacter sp. Next base: position 7,384 of record NZ_JBJKOP010000030.1, read on the forward strand.
GAGAGGAATCATTATAAAAATTAGGCTTAATTTGCATTTTCGTACCAATTACCAATCAACTGATAAATTTTCTCGAAATTTTCTTCGAAACAACGCCCGGTGGGAAGCGGAACTGAAAATCCATCTACTTGATAAAAACCTTTCCCCAAAATATAGCGATAATATCCTTTTTGGCCGTTTATATAAAAGTCCAAGGAAAAAAGATTTCCAAGATATTTATGCGTATCGAAACTATGATAAAGTCTTTCAGGAGCAAGGTCCGAGAGAAAGTGAGTGATTTGGGCAGGATCCTTGATCGTAACTCCAGAGGATAGATCGGAATCTCCTTCCAAAATTACCACTTTTGTGATTTTTTGATTGTACAGAATGTCTTGAAATGTAGTTTTAATTGGGAATCCGGTTGTAGGCTTGGTATCAAACACCTGAATGGAGTACAACATTACTGTTCTTCCGTTCCAATTGATATAAATTCCGGTTTCCCCTGCTTGACAGCAAGTAAAACCAAATGAATAGCGAATGTTACCGTCTGAATGTTGAATTGGCTTACCGGCGACAACTGTGTGAAGAACCGTTCCGTTGCCCGCTGCAAAGCAAGGATGCTCCTCTTTTTTTAGCGGAGGGGAGTAAAAATTAATATGAGCGCCCACCGGAAGATACAGATGGGTGGGGACTTTGGAGGAGTACTCAACCTCGAAATTGCTTTGTGCCGATGCATGCACAGGAAAGGACGCCAGAAAGGCGACGAAAACAAAGCTGAAACACATGCAAAGACCCTTTTGAACAGAACGAAACATCGCAATATCCCCTTATTTTATAGTTAGAATCACCATGAAACACGATATTCCCCATCAACATAATCGAAGCCGATGCGAGGCATGGCGGCACTAGCGCTCATCATTTATAAAGAATCAGCTTATGACAATCGGGGCACAACTGCTGAGAGCCTTTGGAATAATAGGCAAGTGGAACTTTTTTACTCCCACAGTAGGGGCAGCGGCATTTCCAGTTTGCGATTCGGTTGGAGATAAGACACAGTGCTACGGCGATAAGCGTATACAAAAGACAACCAATTTGATCTCCACGGTCAGCGAGCAATAAAGCCGCCCATTCAAAAACAAATGATGCCACAAAGATTATAAACAGGGTTACAGCAGCCCATATTCGGTTCATCGATTTCATCAAAACCACCCCATTTCATGGAAGCAGGGCAGAGCTAGAAAACTGCCCCGCCCCAGAATCCAAACAAAAAATAAAAAATTAATACATACGGTACCCTACCGCCGCAGGTGATCGCTCTTCTATTTACCCACGATTTGAAAAAACGATTTCCAGTAGTTCGTATGAAAAGTTTCGCCTTTCTCTAAGGCTCGAAATCATAGAATATTGAAAATTTTATTTCGGCCGCATATGGCAACTGAAACCTTTGCGTAAGCCTGACTGTCTTGCCATTACCAGTTTGTTGGTTCCGTTATAAAAGGAATGGCCTTTAATGTAAGTATGTTCCATATAACCGCCAGCTTTCGCTTCGGAACGTCTATAAAAAGGCTTCAGCGCCAGAAAAGATTTCCGACGCTGAAAACCTCGAAGGAGTAACTGGAAAAACCATATCCCTTTCTATCCGTGCGGTTATTTGTCTTGTGGGCTTGTGTGTTCGATAATTTTGTAAATGAGCTCACATCCAAGCCGGAGCATAACTGGAATTATGAACGGATAGAGATAACGTTCGACTTGCTGAAGCTGGAGAATCCAAAAAACATTCTCCGCCGGACAAGGGACCATCGATAAGTGGATTCTGTCTAAAATAAAGTTAGCCAAAAATAGCAGCCAGGTAACAAACGACCACCAGAACAGATTTTGAACGAGGGACCGGTTGCTGAACGCGCCGAAATGAAACCACTTTTTCATAAAGTCACTCCTAATTTAAAGAATTGATCAAAGATCGCTTTTATGATAGGTGAAGTGATAGGTTTTAACATGCGTTTTGTATCTTTCGGTGTTACCTATACCAGCACCGACGTTTATTAAACCTGTACCCGCACTGGCAGATATACTAGTGTCAATATCAATATACGCTTGACCGGTAATAGCGACAGTTACTTTATCTGAAAAGACTTGTGTTTGAGGTGAACCCCCAGACCAACGATAGAGGGTTCCATCACCAGAAATATCTACATATGGCTCTCCAGCACTGTCAATGTTTTCAATACGGCCAGTGGAGTTGTTAATTACATACCTGACCTGAGTCCCTTCATTCATCAAAAACAATAGAAATGGAGTTGGCTCCCGCATAAGATGCAAGGAATAAGTATACCACATCTAAATTGTTTGTAATAATAGAAGGCAAAGAGTTATAAAAGATCAAACATAGGGCAATCGCAACAGCACATAATAGAACTGTAGTAAAATGAAAAAGACTAAATTGAATAGTCCTAAAATGTATTTTTCGATTAATCACGTCAAGGAAAAGGCCCAAAACAAAATATAAAATCAATTTAAGCGTAAGGAATACATATGCATGTAAAATATGAAACCTTGAATTATTAAAATTTTCAAATAGATTAATTGCAATAATAAGAAATATTATAAAAAAAATTGACACAAAAATATGTTTATTCTTTGTCATAGATTAAACACCTCAAAAAAAATCAACATCATAGCGTAAAAACACAGTATAACTGCACTTTTACGCTATGAAATACAATTCAGCTACATATTATCAAAAAGGTTATTATTCAGGTTGAATGTCCACGAATCCGAACCGTGCTGTAGTGTACAACTTATATCAGCTCCACACATCGTACCTTTTCCGTCTTCCAATACATAGTGTGAAAAATTTGTATTATAGTTAAAAGTGTTTGATGACGGATACTTTTCAACATGTTGAGAGAAATAAGTTACTGGATCTTCGCATGCATAAATTACTTCCCTATCTGATATTTTTGTAGTTAAATCTTCTTGGTACCATCCTCCATTAACATTGGTTAATAATACTTTGTTGCCATTTGAATTATCTGTACTATATACAAGTGTTACATATCCTTGAACGCTAAATGATCCATCCCATTCTTTTTTTGTTTGTCCACCATCAGTTTGAATGCTATCTGGTTGAACATATGGTGTATCAGTAGAAAATAGATATGTTATTGATTTTGAATTTGTGCTATTATTATCCTTCTTCTTAGATATAAAAACCTGAAGGTTAAACTTACTATTTGTTTTTTTATTTATTAATGTTGCATAAATAGGCTTCTGATTTGATCGCTTGTAATTTGATACGGCAATATTAAACATTCTATTAAAGTTGTTTTTGTCCTGAACAGCCGCAAACGCGGGGACGCACACCATCATGGACAGCGCGAAAACCAGAACCAGGCTGACTGCTTTTTTCCAAGTCTTTCACATTTTTGTTCCTCCTTTTTATTTTGGCCTATGGACGTACGAAAGAGTTGCCGGGCAGGGGAATCAGTCTCCCCTCTGAATAGTCCATCGGTGTCATCCC
>NZ_JBJKOP010000031.1:0-1766 GCF_046707225.1 Caproicibacter sp.
AAAGCGGCGGACGGAACAACGCAGGACTACAAGGTGACTGTAAAAGTGGCAAGCGGAGCCGAATTCCAATCCTATTCTCTGAAAGAGAAAGACGGAAGCGACTATTATACCGGAACCATTGACAAAGAAAACCACATCATTCAGGTAAAGGTGCCATATGGCACGGATGTAACACAATTGATTGCGAAATTTGCGACAGTTGAGGATGCACCTGTAACAATTGGAACAACTGTACAGGATAGTAATCATACAGAAAATGATTTTACCGGTCCGATTTTTTATACTGTGACTGCTGCGGATGGGACAAAGCAAAAGTATAAGGTGACTGTCACAGTGACGGGCGAAACCAGCTTCCAGTCCTATTCTCTCACGGATGAAAACGGGAACACTTATGACGGTACCATTGACGATGACAACGGAACGATTGCGGTCACAGTTGCAAAGGACACGAACGTCAAAAAACTGACGGCGGAATTCACTACCTCCGCGGCGGTAACCGTGGAAGTGAAAGGCACCGAGCAGGTCAGCGGAGAAACGGTAAACGATTTTACCAATCCCGTAACCTACACGGTAACGGCAAAGAGCGGTTCCACACAGAATTACAAGGTAACCGTTACCATTCACTCTGATCAAAAGGACGATGATGATAAGGAATCCTCCCACCATCACAACCATTCGTCCGACTCTTCTCCAAAGCCGAAGAAGCCGGAAACGAAAACGACGGTCGATTCCGAAAAAAACACCGCTTCTGTTGCCGCGGTTGCAAGTGATGTAACACAAAACGGAAACGTGGCGGAAATTCAGGTTCTTGTCCCAACCATAACCTCTGATTCTTCAAACGGCAAAACAGCGCTGGATTTGTCGAAAGACGCTGCTGTTACGATCGAACTGCCAAAGAACGATATCATTCAACAGATCAATGCAGGCAAATCCGCAAACGTGTCGCTCACCCTTCCCTCCGAAGCAAAAAACGACGGATCTTCAAACCTTGCGGTTTCCATCCCTATCGCGAAGGAAATTCTGGAAGCTGCAAAAGAGGGCACAAAGGATTTGACGCTAAAGGTACAGTATGCGGATCAGCAGCAGGCTTCCTATACCTGGGCTTTCAAAGGGGAAGACCTTGCAAAATCCGGCACGCCGCTTTCCGATGTGGACATGCAAACGAGTATTCTTCCCGCAGCCAAAGTTTCGGCAGTCAATCGCCTGACAAACGGCGTTCAGGGCCTTGTCGTCGAATTTGCTCAGGATGGTGCCCTGCCGGCTCCCGCAGCCATAGGATTTTCCGCGCAGGATCAAGGACTTGCGGCAAATCAGAGCATGGATGTTTATCAGCTTGACTCCCTTAGTGGGCAGCTGATTCCAACGGGCAAAAAGGTTGCAGTTGACGCGTTTGGCAACACCAGCCTTTCGGTCGACAATTGTGAGGACTATGTCCTGCTGCCGGACAGCGTCAGAACCATCACGCTGGACACGCGAGTTTATACCATGAATGTCGGCGACAGCTACGAAACAGGTGTAACTCTGTTGAACGCACCTGCGGGATCACGGCTGAAAGCCTATTCCTCCACCGACGGCGTCATTGCCGCAACGGTACTGCCAAACGGGGATGTAAAAGCAATCGGGTTAAAGCCTGGCCTTACCTATGCAATGATTGATGTGTACGACTCCAAAAATCATTTCCTGACTCATGCGTCCGTTCGCATTATCGTAAAAGGAGAAACGACAAAGCCTTACGGCAATTCCTGGCGCCAGTTTGGAATCTTTTA